>JAITSD010000017.1 GCA_031288055.1 Candidatus Opitulatrix roisinitermitis
AATTAAAAACTTGTCACTTTCCAGCAATATAATCGTCTAAAGTTTGCCGCCAAGCTGCCAAAGCTTCACGGTGAGAATCGATATATTGTTCATCATACGCTGATTGCACAGCCACTGCCACACCCACTAAATTAGTTTGGATTTTACACTGCACATCTGCCACAGCCGTAGCTTTTTCTAAATCGTTTGCAGCGTTCCAATCTTTCAAAAAATGGTTAAAAACATCTTTTGGGGTAGAATATTGATAACCCTTTTGCTTCACACAATCTGACCACTTATCAACCACTTCCTTATATCGAGAATCTGATTCTGGTTTTATAGGTCCCCCATCCGGCAAGCCACCAAAACTAAAAAGGCTATCGAAATAACCACCGGTATCAAGTGGTGCAGCATTTTTTACATCATCTATACAAAGCTTTTGTAAAGGCGAATTAGCTTTAACTGGGTAATTTGTTTCATTCGACTCTTCTGTCAAACTACCTTCCGGATCATCTGGATTTGAATAAGTCTTACCATCTCGATCAGCATAATTCATATTTCCTGTAGCACTCTTTTTGTAGCCAAACTTTGCAGCTTTTTTTACATTAAAAAAACCATAAAAACTATAATAATCTCTTTCTATATTAATATCTTGTTGAAAATATTCTAAAGCTTTCTTATCATTTTTAAAATAAGAAAAATTACCAGATACCCCATTTTGTTTAAAACAATTATTCATTCTTTTACCTAAAGCATTATATAAATCTAAAACCTCATCAGTACTTGGCACATATTTATCAATCGGACGACTTATTTGCGATGAATCAGTTATAGTTTTTATCTCACCTAAAGGGGGTTCAGATGCCGAACCTAAACCACCTGAACAAGCTGATAAGCCACTAACACATAGAACAATTAGAGTAAAAACACTAATCACTCTATACAGCGAATTTTTTAACATATATTAAGTTAACCCAATATTTTTTTATGGATTAATTCTAATAGCATTAACGAAAACAAAACCAATAAAAGAGTATGCATCACCAGGCCATAATTTAATATGATGGTTTGCGTCAGTAAAATATTGCACATTTACTCTCCAACCGCGTGCTGAAACTCCATAAACATTATAAAGTGCAACAGCAACACCTCCTGAATTTGCCCAACAAGTTGGAGAATTTGAAGCTATTAACACACTATTTTCATCACCACAACTTACTCTATCAATCCCCACAGACTTTACCCCTGATAGCTCCTTCGCCTCAACTTTATTTGTATTAACAGCGGAAACTCCTAGCATTCCAAATACCAACGCCGTCGCTAATACCAACATTCTAACCTCACTCATTATATTTTTTATCATTTTATTGACCATTCTCTATAACATATTTACTTCATTATATAACCAAATTATTATTTAATTATAACATCAGTATAACATTAAAAATCACAAGTCAAATACTTTACTCATTTATTTAAAATTAATTAAAAACTTATCACTTTCCAGCGATATAATCGTCTAAAGTCTGCCGCCAAGCTGTCAAAGCTTCACGGTGGGAATCGATATATTGTTCATCATACGCCGATTGCACAGCCACTGCCACACCCACTAAATTAGTTTGGATTTTACACTGCACATCCACCACAGCCGTAGCTTTTTCCTCTGGCGTGGCTGGACCAAGTAATGATTGACTCATAAACTTTTTAAGTGGGGATTCAACTGTATCAAAATTGTAACCTTTACTTTTCATACAATCAGACCATTTCTGTTGCACCTGAGCAAAACGAGAATCAGTTGTGGGTATAGTAGATCCTCTGTCTGGTAAACTACCAGTAGAATTCAAACTTAAAAAATAGCCATTTAAATTATAAGGTTCTGCGTCCCACAAATCTGTTATACATTTTTTACCAATCGGCGTATCTTGTTCTACAGGATATTTATTTTGATAGGTATTAATATCATCAGGGTCACCTTCGTTTACAATATTGCCCTTAGCACTACCTTTATAACCCCACAGACTAGCTGTTTTGGGAATAAAAAATCCCCAAAGATTATAACTGTTTTTTCTTGGTTATTTGTCCTATTTATATATTGCAAAACCCTATCCCTATTGCTAAACGAAGTAAAATTACTTGACACGCCATTTTTAGCAAAACATTGATTTTCTTTTCTATCTTGTGCATCATAAAAAGATAAAATCTCTTGTGCAGTATATAAATATTTATCTATCGGCCGAGTTATTTGCGACGGATCAGTTATAGTTTTTATCTCGTCCAAAGGTGGCTCGGACTGAGAATTAATTTCACCTGAACAAGCTGTCAATCCACCAACAAATAGAACACTCAAAACAAAAATGCTAATTACCTTACATAAAGAAAACTTTCTAAAATAATTCGAATTGTTTTTAACCATACATCTATTTCCCAGCGATATAATCCAAAAGCGGTTGTTTAAAAATTTCCAAAGACTGTTTGTTATTATCTATATATTGTTCATCATAAGCTATTTGAACAGCTAAACCTATACCAACCAAATTAGTTTGTATTTTACATTTTACAGTAATTTCTGCCATACGTTTCTCAGAAGCTGTAGGTGGTTGATCTGAACGATACCCTGGAGGGTAACTTCCGTCTCTCACAGTAGCAACATTATAGCCTTTTTGTTTCATGCAATCCGCCCATTTTTGCTGAGCAGACACAAAACGAGAATCGGTTATTGGATTCGGCGGACCTCCATTAGGCCAATAACCAACCCCTAACCATTCTCCAAAATCTCCATCGCTAACATCACCACCCAAAGATGGTGCTTGTTTTATTATATCTGTAACACAAACTTGACCTATAGGGGAGTTTTGAGACACTGGGTAACCCTCAGTCACATATTTGCTATTATTAGGGTCTATATTTATTACATCTCCTATAGCACTACTTTTAAAACCCCATTTACTTGCAGTTCTAGGTTTAAAAAACCCCCAAATTCCTTGTGTTAAATCTAATTTTGGTTCAAAAATATTCTTTTTAGCAAAGTCTTCATCTTTATATGTAATATAATCACTTTGCAAGCCGTGCTCTTTAAAACATTGATTCATTTTTGATTCTAAAACATGTTGAGCTGCAAACACTTCGTCAACAGTGGTGAGATATTTTTCAATAGGTCGATGTATTTGGCTCGGATCAGTTATAGTTTTTATCTCGCCCAAAGGCGGCTCAGATATTGAGTTTAAGCCATTTGATCCGTTTGAACAAGCTGACAAAATAATTACAAATGTAGCAAAAAGAAAAATCAATTCAAGTACAACTATTTTCAAACTAATATTATTTTTTATACTTCTATCCATAAATTACAATATTTCTAAACTCAAAAAATGTGATATTTTTACAATTAAATTCTACTCTAACTAAAATCATAAAGTCGCAGATGGGCAATAAGCTACTGGTTTTTGTTCCCTTATATGTACAATGTTTGCAGTAACTGTCCCTATAATGTGAACTGACCCGCAAAAAGGAATATTAAAATGGTGATCTTTATCAGTAATATATCCTACATTAGTATCCCACATACCTCCATAGCCGCCACTTACATTATATAAAGTAACATCAAGTGCACCTAAATTTGCCCAACAAGTCGTAGCGTTAGACCAAACTTGTACAGCCAAATATGTACTACAATCAACCCTATTAATCCCCACAGACTTTACACCTGATAGCTCCTTCGCCTCAACTTTATTTGTATTTACAGTAGAAGCTCCTAGCATTCCAAATACCAAAGCTACTGCT
>JAITSD010000081.1 GCA_031288055.1 Candidatus Opitulatrix roisinitermitis
ACACCACGACAATGGGCAAGTATATCACGGTCTGTTGCTGGGTCTATGTATACCCTGGCTCATCATACAACACCTGACAAACGAAAGAATTATTACGATTTAGCGAAATATTTATCAAATGCTGCTAAATATAGTTCTGAAGAAAGTAAAGAGATTGAATATTCAAAAATTGCAAATATGCGAAAATTAGCTAGTGCAACAAATCGAATTTATAGCAAAAATTTTATAGTTCAATTAGCAGCATTGGCTATTTTTTTGTCAGCTAGAATTGCGGAATCACATGAAATGAAAAAGCAAAAGGAAATTGCTAGGAATATTAAAAATAATATAAATCAACAAATATTGCCCACTGTAGATAAGGAAATCAAGCAAATACTACAAAATAAAGGTTATGTTTTTGTAGAATCGCAAAATAAAAATTACCAGGCTCCTGACAGGTCAAAATTAGGAAATAAATATGAGTCCGGTAAAAAATATACACCCGGAGATTATAAGCAAAAAAATCATAAAACAGACACATCCATTAACTTTGATAAAAATAAGGGAATAGGTAAATAATTATATATTAATACATTTCTTTGTATTATTTATGGAATTTAGGGGTGGATTTGGTTTATAATTGCCTGGTTGGTAGGATTTAGGTAATTCGGCTCGGTTTGGGGATTGGTAGGACTGGTTATGTGTGGATTTGTTACTTTTTGAAGGTATTTTGGGTGGTTGCTTAGTGGAATGACGAGATTTATCTTTCAGCATTTCTTTTTCTATCCCCAGAAAATCGGTTGGGTAATTAGATAGTTTAATTCCCTGTCTTAATTTGTTTATAACCATAATTCCGTGTTTTTGCAATTCTTTGTTTTTTAACAAGTTATCTAGAACAGCCATAGAATTGTTAATTATAAAAGGTCTCTTTATATACTTTTTATCGCAAAGGAACATATTTCCAAATAAAAGAACTTGTTTTTCGCTATTAAAAGATTCAATTTTTATAACAGATTTTGGGTGATTTGCTCTTTTTTCCCATATAGGTTTATAAGAAGTACAAGGAACTATAACTAAAAGATTAGTTCTATTATCTACGAAAGAGAAAAAATGGGGTCTTACATTTTTACGAATAACTTTAAAATGAGTAAATTTCTTGACAAAATTATCATTTAATATATATAAACCCGGTCTAAGATTCGTTTTTTTCATGTTACAATTCCGGGACACTTGTATCCGCGCCATCCCGGTGGCGGCATAGTTTCAATTCTAGGACATTTGTATCCACGCCATCCTAGCGGCGGCATTTAGGCTAATGCCATTATATTAACAGAATATCACATAATTTTATTTTTATGTAAATATATTTATTACAAGCATACAGTAGATTATCGTGTTTTGCTAGTATGCTTATAATTAGATTAATATAACGATATTATATACAGCAATCTCAGTATATTTTTTATTTATACCTCTTTTTCACAAGGTAATTCGTAATAATTTTCTTGGGTTTCATCAATCACTTCAATAGCAAATGGTCCTCTATAATTCATTATTCTATCTAAAAGAGGGTAACAGAAATCTTTCCACCAAATAGCCTTTCCATCACCATTCGGATTGGAATAATAATATTTCCAAGCTTCAAAAAGGCATCCTAGAACTTCTTTTACTTCTGGAAAACTCCACCATTTTCTATTCCAGCGATAATCATTTTTATGCATTAGATTACGGTTTATTTTTTTAGATAACCAATTTTCCACCCATTCATTTAAATTTGTAAATTGAGATACTATATTTTCATTATTTCCATCAAACATTTTTTACTTTCAACTTTTTTACAATTTCAGCGTTTTGCCAATAAAAGTTTTTCTTGATAATTGTTGGTACAGAGCCAGTTGTTATAATAATTGATCGCTCTTTTGGCAAAGCTGCCAACATCGACGGTGGAAAAATATATTCACGAGAAATAGATTCAGAAATTGATTGATTTTTACTTGAATCAGTCACAGATTGCATAATTCTATCTCTTTCACCTAATAATTTTGAGATAGATTCCAGATTTTTTGGATCTTTATTACCGCCACCGTAAATGAAAATATTAGAAGCATCAAATAAAGTTTCCATTTCTTTTTCACCCCAAACTTTGACTCCTTGAGCATAACTTTGTAAAATAGTTGTAACACATATACTCCTTGAACCAAAGTGGGAATATAGGTTTGGTAATTCTTTCCATTTACAAATATTGGCAGCTTCATCTAAAATAAAACACATAGGCGTTTTCAAACGGCCAATTTGTGCGGGCGGAACATTTTCACCAACATTTTGTTCAGCTATATCAACCGCAAAATTAGCAATAGCATTCACAAAACTAGTGATAATTGGTGCAGCTGTTCCAGGACCTTCTTGTGAAATCAAATAAATTGTGCCTTTTGATTTAGCAAAATTTTTAGGACTAAATTCTATACGATTATCTCCACTAGACATTTTTTGTATCCATGGTAAAATTCTAGGAGATTCCAAAAATCTAAGGGCTGATTGGGCTGTTCCAAAAATACCGGCTTGTTGTTCGGCTGGATATGTAGCAAATTGAATTATTTTATTTGCTAAATTTTTAAAACTAGATTTTTGTGTCGTTATTTTTGGAGAATAATTTTTCAAAATTTTAGCAGAGTCTATATTATCGGGCTGATTTACCCATTGCAATAAATCACTAATTGGTCGATTATCTATGGCCGCTGCTAAAAGATAACACTGAATTAAATTTATTGCCCATTGAGACCAGATTTCCTCTGACGAAGTTGAACCAGAACCATATAAAAAATTGGAAGCTACTTCACCAGCACGGTCAATTGATTTTTCTGGATTAGATAAAATATATGATAATGGATTCCAGAACCAATTTGATGAAAAATTAGTTTTACCCTGTGGATCAAAAACCCATATATTATTTTTTTGAATAGATTTACGATATTTATATGTAATATTCAAAACATCAGCTTTGTTAGAAGTTACAACGGCTGCACCTGGAGCAGTGCAAATAAATGGCACAACTACAGATGTTGTTTTGCCAGTTCTTGGACCAGCAATAATTAGTGCTGTGTCCTCCCATGTCATAAAAACTTCTTTATTTTTTATAACAGTTGAGCCCAATAATTGTCCGGCTGGTATATTAAAATTGTTAGTTATTTTATTTGATATTTCTAAAGCGTGTTTTTTTGATAAGTTTTCAATTTCTAAACCCTGCCCTAAAAATCTGGCTTTTTTGTCACCTCTAATCGATTTAGATTTTAATTTATTTCTTAAAAAAATAATGGTTGCTATAAGAGCTAAAATAATTAGTCCAATTAGCCCCATAATTATGTAGCCACCTCGAGGTATTTTTACTTTACCTTGAACTATTAAAAAAAATAATGTGAATAAATCGGTTTTAGCAATATTTGGTAGACCTATTTTATCTACTTTATAACCTATTTGTGTTGACCAAGAAATTATTAAGCAAACTAAAAGAAAAAATAAAAAAACTAAATAGCCAACGATTTTATCGAATTTATTTGTTACTTTTTGTTCATTTGATGGTTTAATCATTTAATCCTCCTATTTTTGATTTGGCATGCCATTTTTTATTTGTGTCATGAATACCAGACATTTCAGACGGAGTCAAAATTGTTCTAAAAGCAATACCTGGTCGTCCACCAATTTTACACAAAAAACATCCTTGCCCGGGTAAAGATTGTTCACCGCGCCAGGAAGCTGGTGTTACCCAAGATTGTAAAAGCTGTGCCTCGGTTTTAGACAGTTCTAATGCTGCTGAATTTAAAAGTGTCATTTCTGAATTTGGTAAAGGTCCTAAAAATTTAATACCCGCTCGGGCAACTAAACCTTTAGCGGCTTGTTTATCGTGTTCATCAGGCATAGATAGTAAATCTTCCATAGTATGAGTAATCATTGTTTGACTAACACCATAATTTCTGTTTAACCTAGTTATGCCGTCAATAAATGTAACTATTCCGTTTCCAGCTCGAAGAACCATCCATAACTCATCCATTACAACATCGTAATGTCTTTGGGGTATAACATTAGCTTCAGCTAATATATTAGCTACTTCCACAGTTCCAAATCCTACTTGCCAACTAGCCAAAAGGGAAGCTGCTCTCAGCTGTGCTTCAGATTCATTTATATTTGATAAATCAAATACAACTGGACGATCCATTTTCATAATATTTGTAGTTTTTTTAGAAAAAGTATTACCTAGACGACTTGTGCCGGTAGCAATAGCTCGTATATCAGCTTCTAAGTTCTCGGTTATGTCTAAGTATTTATTTTCGTTTCCACGCGAATTAGCGGCAATTTGGACACTCTCAGGAGCATTTATAATAATTTGTAGTAAATCATTTAAAATAGGAGACGTTTTAGAATTTATTTTTTCTAAAGGAAATTTTTTGTCTAATTCATTTAATGCTGCTGTTAAAATAGCTTCCTCGCGAGTGATAGGCTTATTTTGACGGAAAACAGTTAAAAGCATTAAAATAAAATCTAATCGACGAGCTTTGAAATCTGAAATAATTTCATTTTTAGGTTTTTGAGAAACTTTAGTTATATCGAAGGAAAAATCTAATGGATTCAAAGAACCACGATTATGTCCTAAAGTAATTGTTTGACCGCCCATAGCTTGAATTAAATCAACATGATCGGGTTTTAAATCGCCTAATACCAAAGGTATTCTCCCAAATCCAGCAGATCCAAGTAGTAGTTTTCGAACTAGTGTGGATTTTCCAAACCCAGGTAATCCTAAAATAAAAGCGGATGGGTTTTGAATTAGTTTAGCTTCTTGGAACCATGAAATTGGATCACAACAAAAGGCTGCACCCGAATAATATTCTCTACCAAGCGGAACACCTTTGACTGGTAGTGAGGCTCCAGAATTATAAGGATAAATGCCGCATATTTGTCGGGAAGTAGTAATATATTCAACTGGTGGCTCTACAAATTGAGCATAACCGCCATAAGCTATTTTTTCACCCCTAGGATATGCCATTATAAATTTTCTTTTATTTGTTGTGGAATATGAGAATATTTATTTAAAATAACCCCTAACGGCAAAGCGGCCATAAAGGCACTATCCTGGGAACCGTAGCATTGTCGCAAGCCCATATTAGAACTAATACCAGCTGTTTTTATAGTAGCTTCTATTTCATCTTTTTTACTTTCGTCTAAAATAGTGGCCGTTACCAACATACCAAATTTAAGTATTGCCGCACCTTGTTGCTTGTCTCTATCTAAAATTTCTGAATTTGTAACCAATTTTGCGTGTTCGAATGATGTTGCACTTTGTTTGTTGTTGGCCCTTTTTTGAGCGGTTTGAATTAATTTATTAGCTTGGATTGGTTTAACTGGTATATAAATTGTAGAAATTCTTTTTATTGTTATATCTTGTTCTGGACGAAGGAGTGGACGTAAAACAGTCGAAAAAACAGGACTTTCGGGTGCCAAATAAAGCATCCACGATACAGAAGTTCCAGAATCGTGTCTATACTTATCCCAAAAAGTTTCAGCTCCTGATGGTCCAATTTTCGACCAATTTAATTTAACTTGTTCACCGTGTTTTTCAATATTTTGAAAAACTAAATTACTTTGCGGATCAAAAGAGCATCTTACATATTTACAAAGTTGATAGGAATTCATTATTTCTACAGCACCGCCGCCGGAGAAATTAATAAAATTTTTCAATCTAGGTAAATCTTGTTTGAGCTGGTTTAGAATCTGCTTTTTTTGAGTCCTTTTAGTAATTTCTGAAATATATGAATAAGTTATTTCCACATAACAGTCAGTTTTATAAGAGCCTGTGGACAAAATAGCTTTACTTTCATTTAACATTTGTTTGGAAATATCAGGAGCATTTTTATCTAATTTATTATTTATTTCATTTTCCAATTCTACGGAGTCAGATTTAGTGATTTCTAAAACATTTTTAATTTGGATAATTCCGGGCATTTTTGTAATAGCGTTCAAAAATGTTGAAAACTGATTTACAAAGCGGTCAATTGTTTCATTGTCCATTAAAGCTTGGCCTTCAGGCTGGCCATGTAAAACGATAGAAAAAGTCTTTTGATAATTATTTTCAAAGTATCCAAATTCCTGACCACCAATATCAACGCCTGTTTTTAAATTAATTCGATTTCCGATGCCGGGTAAAATATATTTACCATTAAATTTTTTGTTCATAATGCCCCCTTTAAAAACATTTCTCCTTTTTCTTTGTGATATATTAAATGAAATTCTTGCTGCTATTTTAGAATAAATTGGTCGATTTTCAAAATCTTTATATGTTGATAAAAGAATTATTGGAAAACTAATCATAACTACGATAAATGCTGTAACCCACTGACTAGAAAAACATAAAATAGATATAATAAATAAAGTTGCAAGACCAAAAATTGTTGGCAGTAGACCATAATTTTTATACCCAACAGATTCAGAAATAAACCAATGTCCATATACTGGTGGTCTATATTCGTTTTCGGTCATTAGATTGCCCTTATTTATTGTTCATCCGGTATATTGGCCTGATTGTCAGCTCCTGTATTCTCAGAATTTAAATTATTATTATTTGAATTTGGTAAAGGTGTATTTGAATACTCGCTAGAAGAGTTTTCAGCTCCAGTTGCTTGTTGTGCGGCATTTGTAACTGAATCAGTTACGCTTTCAGCCACTTTTGCCCCCGCAGCAATTGCTATACCAGCAGGACCTGCACCAGCCATAGCAGCTTCACTACCGCCAGCTGAAGCAGCTCCAGTTTCACTGCCAAACCCTATACCTTTGGATATATCATTTGCTCCAATATTATTCATTTGATTTTGACCATTAAAATTATTATCATTTGAGTTGTTTGAACCCGCTTGAGTATTTTCACTTATTTGTGAATTTACTTGCGAATTACCAGAGCTAGATTGTGTTTGGTTATTATTTTCTGTGCTGGAATTATTATTTTGGCTCATTGAAAGATTTGATATAAAACCTTGTATATTTTTGGATCCACTAGCAATAAGACCGCCAGCAGCTGCTCCTTCCATAAATCCAAGTGAACTACCAGCTCCCATATCTGGCGAAAATAAAGAAATCATAGCTCCCAAAGCAATTACACCTAAAAGTGTTATAGCTAAGGTAAATAATAAAGTACTAGCTATATCGGATACATAATTTACTGTAGTCAAATACTTTACACCGGTGGCTAAAATTAAAGCACCTACTGGTTTATATAATAAAAAAGCCATAGTTGTGCCTAAAAGCCGTTTTCTAAGTCTATCACCGGATTCAGAATTTAAACCAGCTGATGAAATTGGTAAGATCCCTGCTAAAACCATAATAACCGCAGAACGAAACATTAATAATAAAGCTTCTACTCCTGATACTATTAATAATAAAAGCCCTATTACAATAATTAAAATTACCAATCCTCCAACTATATTAAAGCTTTCTCCGATAAATAATGCAGGTGCCAAAACTCCCATAATCCCCAAACCTTGATTCAAGATATCATTATTTGCTTCAACATTAATTGGTAAATTATAAGCACTTTGTAAAATGCTTTTAGCAAAGGAATCTGAAGCCAATAATCCTAAGTTTAATATAGTAGTAGATATACAAATATAGCCTAGAAGCCGTAAAACTGACCAAATAAGAGAGTTTATATCCTCCTCTCTTTGAGTAACAATTATTTTGATGCAACCTACTATAAAACAGATTACAGCAATAGAAATCATCAATTCCCAAGTTTGATTTTGAATCCAACCAGCCACACCAGCGTTTGGTGAGGAGTTAGGAATTAGGGCTAACATAATTCCACTACCAGCACTTAGTAAGAAAACACCGATAAAAATAAATCCGCTTTTATTCAAAACATCTGCCAGTCCATTGCCCGCTTGATATGATCTTACACCTTTTACAATAAGTATCATAAAGCTGATAGCGGCAATTATCATAGCTATCCAGAAAAGATAGCCACCTAATGTATTGAAAAAATTATATGAATTTGTATCTTGAGAAGCAGCTGTGCCAGCGTCACCTTTTGTTATAGGTGGTTCAGGAGAGTTTATCCATAAACCGCCTATATAAGCTAAAATCCATTTTAGGCTTTCTAGCACACCTTTAGCTATTGCTTCTAAAATAGCCTTGGCGGCATTAGCAGGCCAAGTCCAAGGCGGTATATTATTTATAAGCCACTCCATAATCAACTTTCGTTATTTTGAATAATCTTTACATCATCTATATATTGTTGATCCAAATAAATCGCTTTTAGATCGCCTCTTAATTTTACTTTCCAATCACCGTTTTTCCAATTTAAAATTATTGTGTCAGCAATCATTTGACTATTCCCCATTGACTTTGCCAGATATGTAATTCTTGTCTTTATTTCATTTTCTGAAAAATCTAAAATTTTAAAACCGAGAGGAATTATCCTCATATCTGAAGGAATAGTAGCTCTATTTTTATTTTTTTCACCCCAAATGGAATGCTCTTTTACTTTGTCCAAATATGGTTGTCCTAAAATGTATCCCGATCTAATAAAAAAAGACGCAATAACTGCCCCTTCAACAGTGGGTGCATAACCCCATACACCTGTTTCAGCATCGCCTTTACATGGACCAGCTGTTGATGAAGTAGGATAATAAGAAGTATACATATATTTCATTTCCCAATCATTAGGTATTGAATTTAATGCGGTTTTTTCATCAGGTTTGTAGCCACAAATTGAATCATTGCCCCAAGTTTGAGCTGGTTCAGAAGCTGATGTGGAGGGGCTAGTGGCAGAATTGCTAGCACTGTTTCGAGAGTTATTTATTTGTATCATAACAATGCTAGTAATTCCAAGAACTAAAGCAAAAGCAAAGAGCCCAGCTAGAAGTTTTTTGCCAGTTGATAAATTTTTGAATTTTTGAATTTTCATTTTAATACCCAAAATAGTTCAAAATACCGGCTATAGCGCCTAATAATACAGCTCCTGCAATAGGGGCAACTATTTGTCCAAAAGCGTGATCCCATTTGTTTTCTTTATCTTTAGATCTTATAGCATGAACTAAATTAATTAAACCTATAGTGCCTAAAACCCCTAAAATTGTAAGCACTCCATATTTTATCCAACTGAACAAAGTACCAATAGGGCCTTCAAGTCCAGGAGGAGCTTTAGGACTAGGATTAGGTATTTCTGTTAATATTTTCATTATTTCACCCCCTTACATATTTTATCTTTTGTTTGTATTTGTTTGGTAGTTTTTATTTTATACATATTATTTCCTTTCAATACTAATTACTACACTTTTAGTATACGGGGGGGGGGGGGTA
>JAITSD010000097.1 GCA_031288055.1 Candidatus Opitulatrix roisinitermitis
CGAATAAAAACAAACAAAATATAATTCCTAGTTTTTTAAAGGTGAACTTATTCCAATTTTTTTCAATTTCCATATTGATTTTCCTAATTTCCATACTAAAATTATTCCAAAAAAAAAACACTTAATAGCCTGATAATTTTCTAATAAAATTGTTATATATTTGTTAATATTATTTTTTATGTTACAATGGGAATAAGTATATAAAAACAACTTGAAAGAAAGAGGTGTTTTGT
The DNA here is from genome assembly GCA_031288055.1 of Candidatus Opitulatrix roisinitermitis. Classification (GTDB taxonomy): domain Bacteria; phylum Actinomycetota; class Actinomycetes; order Actinomycetales; family Bifidobacteriaceae; genus Opitulatrix. The sequence goes on from JAITSD010000097.1 coordinate 234, forward strand.
GAAACAGAATAATAATATTATAGTAGTTGGTATTTTTGTTATAGCTATAAGTTTAGCTATGGTGGGTGTACATGTTTTTCCGCCCTTAAGTTATGCTAATCATGAAATGCTTATAAGCGACGCTTATTTAAATCTGAATGTTGACAGGGCAATAGATCAAGCAGATCCTAATAACCCAATTTATTCAGCTGTTGTGACAAATGTTGCTAATTTAAAAGTTGATGATATTAAATTTTCTGGAGTGTTTTCTAATGCTAGAGTTCAAAAAATTGAGCAAATTGATGGTACGAACACAGAATATATTCAGTTCAGTAAGCCTTATAACGTCGACGAATTAAATGGCGGCGGCGGTTTAATCATTGACGATAGGCATTATAATGTGGTTGATAATTATGTTAAAGTCTTGTCAGATAAAATAGATAAATCAACTGGTTTAACTTCTTTTTCTCCATCTGATACAGCCAAACCTTTTAAAACAGCTGGTGATTTTTTCAAAATTTTTACTGACAAAAATGTTTTTGAACCAGAGACATCGGCATTTTTTTCTAAACTTACTGTTGTATCATCACTTGTATCTGTGGGTCTACCGGCACTTTTTTCGATTCTAGATGCTTTGGGGATTTATGGTTCTTCCCCTAAAGCAGATCCTGTTTTAGAAAAATTGACTGAGATTTCTAATCAAATTGATAAATTGGCCAAAGCCACAGAAACTCAAGCTCAGGAGATTCATAATCAATTGAATAGAGACAGATATGCCGATCATGTTAATGGTTTTATAGCTAAACAAAGTGAATTTGATTCTCAATGGCAAATTACAAAAGTTCGGCCATTTATGAATATATTAAATAAAGTGGCTGAACAAGCTAATATTCCTAAAAATAAAGACGGAATAGTTGATTTTAGCGATAAAGATAATATTAATAAAATAGTGTCTTTTTTAAATAATAGCGGTGATACAGGTAAAGCTTATATGGAGAGTTTAGATGTCTACGGTTCGGCAATTTATGCTAATTACTATGATGTAAATAAAGGTTCAAGTGTGTTAAATGATGAATATTTTGTACAAATGTTAAATATATTAAAGTATGTGGCTGGTGACACCTCATATTCTATAGGCACTTTATCGGCTCCTAATTTTATGGAGGTTTTTGGTGCTTTTTCTGATTTGGCTTATGATTGGAAACATCAAGAATTAGAACCTAGTAGAAGTGTTTTAAACGCCATGTATAATATATGCGTTGGTATGGCAATGCCTTATTGGATGGCGGTTCAACTTGATAAAACTAGAAATTTGAAAAATTATAATAATTCCCAAGCAGATATTGATTTAATATATGATAATGATCCTGGTTGTGAAATCTCAAAGTGTAAAGTGAAAGAAAATGAAACAAAAATTGTCGCTTTGAAAAAAATTCAAATAATATCAGAGACTAATAATGACACTGATGAAATAGTTGTTTCAACCATTGTTAATAAACTTGATCAGTTACAAAAACAACGAGACAAAGAAGATAAAAGGTTAAATAAGATTGAGGCAACATATAAAGGCGGATCTCTAAGTGATAATGGAAAAGTTGTTTCCAATGTCACAGGTCAGACTTATTATCGTGGATTACGCGAAATTGACCCAACTGATTTTTGCCATTATCCAGCTTATTTGTTAAAAAAGTTTCCATCAACTATAAAAACTGATTTTAACTGTCCAACTAGTGGAAATAAAATTTGGAGTAGGGATCAGTTTGATAAGATGGAATATGCCGCTAAAATAAGAAATACAACTTTAAAAGCTGAGATAAATAGTTTTGCTTATAAAAGCGATGTTACTTGGCTTTACACTTATGATTGTAGCACAAGATACGATTATGCCAGTGTTTGGTATGATGAATATAATGCATGGATGTATTGTAGTGTGTATCCAATAGGCAACAATTCTGCTAGTTCGCTTAATAAAAAGCCTGAAATATTTCATGCTTACTACCATAAGAGTATTTTTTCTGAACAGAAGTATGTGGAAGACCGTCCACTTGGTAAGTATAAAATTGCTGAGCTAGCTATTTTTTAGATTCGGATTATTTGTCAGATAAAATAGATATGACAATATAAATAGTTATTTATTTGGATGTTGTATAGTTATATAAGTTTTTGAATGTAGACTATAACTATGAAACGAATTTATAGTGTCTTATCAATAGTTTTTATATCAGTTTTGTTTATTTCATTAACAGGCTGTGGCGGTGATGATAGTGCCAACAAAAATGCTGCACCCGATGTTCCCAAACTTTGGCCATTAACTCATATAGTATCAGATAATGTTGTTTCGAGACCAGCAGTATCTGTTAAAATAGAAAATGATCCATTAGCTAGGCCTCAAACAGGTTTACAATCAGCTGATATAGTTTGGGAAACTATGATAGAAGGAGGAGTAACTCGCTTTGTGGCAGTTTATAATTCACAAATGCCAGAAAATGTGGGACCTGTTAGATCTCTTAGAATTGCTGATGGTTCAATAGCAGGGCCTATGAAGGGTTTAATTGTTTTTTCGGGTTCTAATGGACAAAGATTTCAACAGGTAGCTCGTGATGCTGGTTTGCAAACTATTGAGGAAGATGCCAGTGCTAAAGGATTTTTTAGAATTGGTGATAATGCACCTCATAATGACTATTATGTTTTGAAAGATGCTTTAGAGCAAGCAGATGCTAATCATAAAGTTGCTCCGGAGCCACAATTTCTTTATGCGCAAACTGGTCAGGTCACAACTCCTGAGGAAGTTGGTATACCAATTACTCATATGACAGATGTTATGAGCGGTATGTTTACAACTAATTGGGATTACGATGCTAAAGATAAAGTTTATAAGCGTTCACAAGAGGATGCACCGTTTATGGACAAAATTACTGATAAACAAGTTACGGCTACTAATGTAATAGCTTTAGAGGTGGGGACTAAAGGAACTCCTGAAATTGATCCTGCAGGAAATCCTGAAATGGAAATGGAAGTTGTCGGTGGAGGTAACGGTAAAGTTATGGTAGGCGGTAAAGCGTTAGATATAAAATGGGAGAAAAAAGATTCTAAATCTTTATTATCTTTCACCACACTTGACGGCAAAGAAGTCTTATTGGCTCCAGGTAATACCTGGGTGGTTTTGGTGCCAAAGAATGACGGTGGTAATATTTCAATTAAATAGTTGAAAGGCGATTAGAGGGTTTTGAATATAGACAATAAATCACTTCTTCAAACAAAAAATAAAGATGTTGATTATCTTTTCTTTAAAGCTAGCGATGATCGACTAATCCCCTTTAAAATTAGCGGACAGGGTTCGCCTTTACTTTTAATTCATGGTTTAGGGGGTGAATTAAAAAATTGGGATAAAGTGGCTGCTAAATTGTCTAAAACTCATACGGTTTTGCGTTTGGATCAAAGAGGACACGGCAAGTCGGTTGTTTTTGATAATATTACTATTAAACGCATAGTTGATGATGTTATAGAATTAACTGATTATGTTTTTGGTAAACAAAAGTTTACTATAGCTGGACATTCTATGGGAGGCATAACTTTATTAAATTATATTTCTTATGTGGGGTGTAAAAAATTAAATAGTGTTATTTTAATGGATACCACACCGTGTATTTTTTCTGATAAAAATTGGCCTTATGGGCTTTATTATGGTAAATATACTAAAGATGATTATATTAAAGATTTGCAATTAATAAATAAAAACTTTATTGCTTTTTATAGTTATTTCGTTTATCGATCGGCTACAAAATATAATCCTAAAAGACCGCCATTAACTTATGATGAGTTTTACGGTATAGCTAAAGCTATAGATGATAAAACTAAAATAAAAGTGGCTGATATGGCTAATCAATTTAAACGGTTAGCTTCCACTCCTCCAAAAAAATTACGACAAGTTATGCAAACTTATTGGCAAGCAACACCAGACTATGATACTAGAAAAGTTTTGCCGAAAATTAATGTACCAGTATTAATTATTTATGCTCAGCCAGGTTCACTTTTTACACCTGATTTAGCTTTTTGGATGAAGAGTCAAATTAAAAAAGCTCCTGTAACTATGGCTGAAATAACCAATTCATCTCATGTAATTGTGCCTTTCAAAGCTAATCAGGTGATTGCCAAAACTTCACAATTTTTATTAAAATATACAATATAAATATTTAAATAGCGACTTGTTCTAAAGGCATAGTTGAATTAACTGAAAAGTTAAGTTTTGACGGTTTGGCTTTTTGATTATATAGAATGGCACCTAATTTAGCTATCATCAGTCCATTATCTGTACATAAATCTAGAGGCGGAATAAAAATATCAATATTTGCTATTTTACCTTGTTCAATTAATAAATTTCTCAGTTGTGAATTTGCGGAAAATCCCCCACCTATAACAATAGATTTTATATTAAAAGTTTTGGCAGCTTGAATAGTTTTATCCACTAATACTTCTGACACAGCTTTAGCTAAAGCAGCACAAATATTGTTTCTAAAGTCTTTTTGAGTCAATTTATAATTATTATCCTCAATAAATCTAGCTACAGCTGTTTTTAGACCTGAGAAAGAAAAATCAAAACGATGATTTTCTAAGTGTTTTGTTTGGGTATATCCTTTAGGAAATTTTATCAAAGCATCATTACCATTTTGAGCCATTTTATCAATAAGTTGCCCAGCTGGATAATTTAAGTCTAAAAGTCGACCAATTTTATCAAAACATTCACCAGCGGCATCATCAGTTGTGGAGCCAATTATTGTAATGTTTTTATTAATATTTTTAAGTATTGCGGTATGACCTCCAGAAACTATTAATCCGATAAAGTCTTGAGGAAAGTTTTTAAAAGCTATAGTGGAGGCATAAATATGGGCAATTACATGATTTACAGCATAAATTGGTTTTTGTAAGGCATAAGCTAATCCTTTGGCATAAGACGCACCCACAACTAAGCAACCCATTAAGCCAGGTCCAGCACTAACGGCTATAGCATCAATTTCAGATAAATTAATTTTGGCTTTATCTAAAGCTCGATTTAGCGTTGGTTGTAAAGTTTGTAAATGAGCTCGCGAAGCTATTTCAGGAATAACTCCTCCCCAGCGGACATGTTCATCAACCGATGAAGCAATTTCATTGGCTAAAACTTTAGATTGTTTAATAATACCTATACCGGTTTCGTCACAAGTAGATTCAATGCCTAAAATGGTTGTCATTTTAAGAAACTTTTGCGGAGTTTATACCTTCTGTATAAAGTGGTAAATTCATTAATCTAGTTTCTAAAGAATCAACATCGGCGTTGTTAAAAAGTATTTTATGTATTCCAGCCACTATTGGCATAGGTACAAGAAATTCTTTAGCTAATTCTAAAGCGGCTACTGTGGTCATACAACCTTCGGCTACACCATTAGAGAGAGTTTTAGCTTCTTGAAAACTATGACCTTGTCCTATTGCTAAACCAAAGGCATGATTACGGGAATTAGGTGACATACAAGTGGCAATTAAATCGCCTATACCAGCTAAGCCGTAAAAGGTTTTAGCTTGAGCATCCATGGACACGCCTAACCGCATAATTTCCTCCAAACCTCTGGATATAACAGTTGATTGAGTATTAAAGCCATAGTTTCGTCCCTGTGCCATACCAATAGCTAAAGCAATAACATTTTTTAAAGCTCCACATAATTGTACTCCTAAAATATCTGAGGAAGCAAAAGGCCGGAAATAATTGCACGTAATTGCTTGGCTGACTAATTTTATAGTTTCATTTGATTTTGAAGCCACTACAGTGGCAGCTGGTTTTTTATCAAATAATTCATCAGATAAATTAGGTCCTGAAATAGCCGCGACTTTATCATTATCAATAATTAATTCCTCTTTGATAATTTGCGTCATAACTTTATTGGTTTTAACCTCTATACCTTTTGTGAGAGAAACCACAATAGTCTTATTTTTTATAAATGGTTTTAACTGCCTTACCACGTCTCGCAGATATTGTGAGCTTATACAAATAAATAATATATCAGCGTTGTCGGCGGCTTCTTGTAGCGATGTGGTGGCATATATTTTAGAGCTAAATTTTTTATTAGGGTGTCGTTTATGTGTGTGTTTAGTGTTCATTTCATCCACAATGGCTTTTTCAATGTCCCAAACTAAGACTCGAGGAAAGTTTTCGGTTAAAATATTTGCGAATACGCTACCCCAAGCTCCTCCACCTATTAAAGTTACTTTTTTAATCATATTTACTCCTTTTGTTTTGTATTAACCGCAACACCTTTTAAAACTTTTGTTGGTATCTATCTTTTTATTTCTAATTTCTGTTAATAGTTTATCTACGCATTTATACATTTTATTAGTTAGTTGTTCAACAGTTTCTGTTTTGGAGTATTTTATTGGTGGATTAATTTGTAAAAATAATTTGCCGTTTATAAAGTCTTGAGCTGCAGGAATTATTATAGTTTTAGGGTGAGCTAAAGCTAATCTGGCTGCACCGGTTTTAAATTTTAAAGGTGATTTATTTTTGACTTTTGCAGTTGTACCTTCCGGAAAGATAATTAAACATTCACAATTAGCTAATTTTTTATTTGCTAAAAATAGACTATTAGAAGCTTCTTTAGTGTTGCGTTTGACAGGTATAAAGCCTAAAACTGACCATAAATGTTTCAGAATTGGTATTTTCCATAAAGTATCTTTAGCTAAAACACTAGGATATCTTTTGGCTTTAATACAAGCAAAAACAGGGCAAGGCGCATCTAAATTGCGTATATGATTTGATATTAAAATAACTGGTTTATTTGTTGGTATATTTTCCAAACCTTCAATTTTAACTCTAGTTATAAGCCAATAGATAAAATATAATATTTTGCCAGCTAAAAGATATGTTAATTTATACCTTAAACCCATTTGGTTAGATTTATTTTTTGTCGAGTTATTTATTGGCTTCACGAAAAGCTCTTTCTTTATCTAGATTAGCTTGTTTTTGTTTTAAAGTTTGTCGTTTATCATAAAGTTTTTTACCTTTGGCTGTGGCAATTTCTAATTTGAAACGGCCTTTTTTTTCATAAAGTTTTAAAGGAACTATTGTAACACCTTTTGTATCAACGGCTTTGGTTATTTTAGTAATTTCCTTGGCGTGCAGCAAAAGTTTGCGTTTACGAGTTGGTTCATGATTAGTCCAGCTACCGTGTGAATATGATGAAATATGGGCGTTTTCTAACCAAGCTTCACCTTTAAATACATTTATAAAGGATTCGGAAATATTAATTTTACCTAATCTAATTGATTTGACCTCTGTGCCAAGTAGACTTAAACCAGCCTCATATTTGTCAATTATGAAATAGTTGTGGTAGGCTTTTTTATTTTGAACCGATACCATATTATAATTATAACAGCCAGCATCAAACAACTAGTTAAAATAATTAACCAAAAAGCGTTTATACCAAAGTCGTCATAAGGTGAAACATTAGGTATAGGGTTATCTTTAATGTTTACATCATTAGCGTTTATAAAAACTAAATGATGACCTAGATAAATCATATAATATTTTGCTTGACCCACAACTTCTTTTTGTTGGGCAGACGAAAAATAATCAGCAGTTATATTTAAATCAGCTACAGGATATTGAGTGTTTGGTTTTAGGGTATATTCCAAAGGTAAAATGCTTTGAGGGGTTACACCTGTATCTACATAGGCTGATTCTTCAGGATAAGCTCTACCATAGATAGCGGAAATATTTATATTGTCTTTTAAACTGGCTGATTTAGTAGCTATATGAACTGCCACTGGATTATTTTTTGGATTATAGATCCAGCCTTCACCATCAGTCCATTGAATTTTTAACCATTCGCCTTGGACTTGTTTGATATAAATTATGTCACCAGTATAAGCTCTGGCAGGAACTGATTCAGCATCAGTATTTATAGGTTTATCAGCAGCATTATAAGCTGAATCAAAAACTAGGGGGCTATTTAAATCTGGCTGGTTATAAACATAGACGAAACTACTAGGCGCTTCATTATAATTATAATTATCAATTTTAACGCTTGGGTTATTCTTATAATAAAATGAAGCGTTAGTTATTTTATTATGGTTTTGACTAAAGCTAGGATTGATTAAAGCAAATTGATTAGCGGTAAAATCATAACTTGGTGCACGACCATCAGCTAACGGTTTATCTAGATATTTAAAAAATAAATCCCAGTTCCAAAAAGGGCCTGGATCTTTGTGAACATTTTGTGTGGCTCCTACGCTTATACCTGGAATGTTTTCGTGTCCTATAATATGAGCTTTGTCTAGCGGAATATTATATTTTTGGGCTAAAGATTTAACTAACACAGCGGAATCGCGATATAATTTATCGGTATACCAACCGCCACCTCCTATATAGCCTATATGTTCAATACCTAGAGCGTGCATATTAAAATAAAAATTACCAGCGTGCCAAAGTAAGTCAGTTTTAGCGTCAAAATGTTGATAGACTTTATTTTCGTCCATAGTGAAGTTCCAGGAGGCTGTATAATCAGGTGACTGGACTAATCCGAGGGTTTCGGTTAATTGTTCTTCAGTGTCATGTATAACGATAAATCTAAATTGTGGACCGGTGGTTGAATTATCTCTATTAGTTTTGGAATGTGATGACTGACCTGGTAAGATTTGGCAATTTAAATTTTTAGGGCAATCATTAGTTATATTAGCTGTGGCTCCTGTGATATATTTTTGTTCTTTTTCGGAAGTTTTAGAATCGGTCGCTATTTGTTGATTGTCAGCTAAAGCGTTAGGACTAATAGCTAATACAAATATAAATAAAAGACTAGTTATTACACTTAAAAGTTTTAAAAATTTTTTAGTTAACATAAAATTTAAATTTTTGCCAAGGGCGAACAGTATCTAATAAAAAGACTTCTTTTGAATTAATTTTACCCACAACATTGGAGCGACCCGAATTAGGCATAGAGTTTAAAGCGATTTGCAATTCACCAGCATAGTGTTCGTATTTTGATGATTCAATTATAATATCGCCTCGTTTGATATTTATTGGATTATAAACAGGAAAGGTTTTATCTTTAAATTTAACTCTAGATTGTGTAGATCGAATCATATTAGGACTAATATCACCCCTGTTAAAGTGTAGTTGTTCTAGAATAATTGCTTTGTCTAGTTTGGTTATTTTGGGGTTTAGGTCAACTTTAAAAGATAATATATCTGGGTCAATTTCAGATAGAAGTTTTAACTCTTTTTCATTAGCAAACATATTAGCAATTATAACATTATCAATCATGCCGCTGCTCCATAAATGTTTAGCTTGAATATCTATCGGCATATCGCGATGCATTTCTAAAGTACATAAGCCCTCAGATACTGCCCATGGTCCAAATTTAGCTGATGGTGAGGAAATGAATGCCGAAACTGGTAAACCGTGGGCTTTATAGAGTTGACTAGCATAAAGCATATGGTTTAATTTAAGTCCTGAAAAACGATGTGGATAAAAATTATGACAACCGGTGAAAATATCGCTCTTAGGTTCATAATCAAAAATACAATTTACATAATTTGTGGCATTTGAAGCATTGAGTTCAATTTGTAGACCATATTTATTGTATGACATTAAAGCTTCCTCAGCTCCGGTAAAAGATTCGTCTAATCTAAAACCCGTCACATCTAAATCAGCAAAAAACTTTAAATCTTTATAATCAATATTATATTTAGAAAATAATTTTGGTGCCACATCAATTATGACCGACATATTATGTTTTTTAGCACGAGTGGTTAGAGTTTTGAATTGTTTAACTATGGTAGATAATTTATCTTCATGACTTAGTAAACAGGTAAAAATATGGCTAACACCATAATAGGCTGCCAAATCAATATAATCTAGATAGGTCTCTGGCTTACTATAATTAGGATAAACACTTATGCCTAGCTTTTTCAAAAGAAACTCTATTTTCGATTATCTTTTATAATCTCAATTATTTCGCCAATTAGAGCGTATTCGCTCATAAAAGTCATAAGTTGGTCTTGAGCGTGAATTAATAAAAGCGAAATTTTAACTTTACCTTCTAAATCGTCTTGAACTAATTTAGTTTGCACATGATGAGCTTCGGTAGTCTTAGCTTTAGCTTCCTCTAGAAGTTTTTTAGCTTTTTTATCATTACCATTTTTAGTGGCTTGTATAGCTTCAAAAGCTTTGGCTCTGCCTTCGCCAATAAAACTTATAATTTCAAAAATTTGATTCTCTAAATTATCCATAGCAATCTATTCAGCGATTTGGTTATTGTTTTCTTCTTTTTGCAGTTGGGTATCATAGGTTTTAGCAAAGGGTAAATAAATAACTGTGGCAATTGCAATATTTATTAACGATAGGATAATAGCTCGCCAATCGCCTGTAGCAAAAAAAGCTCCTAACGGTGCTGGCAGAGTCCAAGGCGGTTGAATAAAAGCTATACCAACTAGACCTAAGGCTGTAGCAACCCAAGAAATTAGAAGCAAAACAATAGGCGTTATAATAAACGGAATAATTAGAATTGGGTTTAACATTACAGGAAAACCAAATATAATCGGTTCATTTATATTAAAAATTGATGGGATAAGAGTTGCCTTACTAATAGATTTACCATAACCTGATTTAGCCACAATTAATGTAGCAATAACTAAGCCCAAAACGGCTCCAGAACCACCAATATAAACAAAAAATTGATAGAAAGGTTGAGGCATCAGGTGAGTCATTTGCAATCCTGCAGTATGGGCATCAGTATTTTCGCCCAGCATAGATAGCCATAAAGGCTGAGTTATGGGATCCATAATAGCAGAACCGTGGATACCAAAAGACCAAAAAAACGAATTAATAAATACAACCACTAAACCACCAGCTAGATTATCGCCGACTTTTATAAGTGGGTCAACCAGTGTGCCTATAATAGTTTCTAAATTAATACCGCCTAAAATACTTATAATGGAAAAAATACAAACCACAAATGCCACAGGTACAATGGCTTCAAAAGAGCGAGCCACAGAAGCTGGTACTTGTTCGGGTAATTTAATAGTTATATGATATTTATAGCAAAGTCGCAGAATCTCCACAGCTATAATAGCAATTATAATAGCAGAGAAAATGCCTTTTGAAGCAAAATTAGCAATCGGCATATAAAGACCCTCTTTGGCCATAACCTTGTAAGCTGTGGCATCATTACCAACAAGAGTAGTTGTGATAATATTAGCTGGGTTGAAAAGGGTTGGTGCTAAAGATACCAAAAAGCCACAAACTGATATCAAACCACCGCTTAAAGCAGATATTTTATACCTTTCTGCTAAATGGTATCCCACACCGAATGAAACATATAGAGCCATGGCGTTAAAAGTCAATCTATAGGGTATTAATATAGTGGCTTGGTTAGCTTTTTGCCATAAGGCTAAACCAGATCCTTCGGGTAAAGGAATCATGGCTATAAGTAAAAAAACCGATCCTACAATGATAAACGGGATAGCTCCCACAACACCGTCTCGAATTGACCGTAAATGCTTTTGTTCAGAAACTTTAGACATTGGACCGCCTAAAACTTCACTAATTTTATCAAATGCTTTATTCATTTTAACTTCTTTCTGATTTACGAATATCTATTAGATGCAATATTAGTTTAAAAAGTTTAATTTAAAATTTTGTCTAAAAGTGCTTTTGAACCTAAAGGACTATATTCTCTAGGAGCAATGTCTTTGGTAGGAATATTAAAATCGTCAGCTATTTGTTTAAAGGAGTTAAACATATGTTTCACTTGAGGAGCAACTAATAGAACATCATATTTATTATTGTCTAATTCCTCACGCACAATGCCAGAACCTATAGCTTTAACATTTATTTCTTTACCTTGAGATTTAGCTTCATTAACTAAAGCCTTTTCCACAATAGCACTGGACATTCCACCAGAACAAACTAGTAATACATTAGTCATAATTTATATTTCCCCTTCTAATATTTCCCAGACAAAGCTTATTTTTATTTTATCATATGTCTTTTTAAAAATAAACTATTTATTTGGTGACAAAATTATTATAAGCCTCTAAAGCTTGTGAAAAAACTTGATGCATATCAAAATATTTGTATTCACCCAGTCGTCCGCCGAAAATTACATTAGTAAATCGTTTAGCTTTATTTTTATATAAGGCAAAAGTTTTTTGATCTTGAGGCGTATTTATAGGATAGTATGGTTCGTCATCTAATTTTGCAAATCGGGAATATTCTTTGATTATAACGGTTTTATCAGCTGGATAATCTCTTTCTGGATGAAAATGTTTAAATTCTAAAATACGCGTAAAGTTTTGTTCCGCATCAGCATAATTCATAGCTCCTACGCCTTGATAATCATCAACATTTTCAATTGTTTTGACAAAATCTAGAGTTCGCCAACCTAATTGCCCAAATTCATAATTAAAAAACTTATCAATAGGCCCGGTATAGACTAATGGTATTTGACTGAATAATTTATCTTTACAAAAGGGTTGTGAATTATCAAAAAAATCAGTATTTAGTTTTATATCTATATTTTTACTAGTAACCATATTTTCAAATAATTTAGCGTAACCATTAACTGGCAAACCTTCATATTTATCATTAAAATATCTATTATCATAATTATATCTAACGGGTAAACGGCGAATAATTGAAGGATCTAATTGTTTAGGATTAGTTTGCCATTGTTTAGCTGTGTAATTTTTAATAAAAGCTTCATATAAGGGTTTACCAATTAAATAAATACCTTGTTCATCAAGGTTTGACGGCTTTTTGTTGCCTAATTGAGATGATTGTTGTTTTATGAGTTTTTTAGCTTCATTGGGGGATAAAGCGGTGTGGAAAAATTGATTTATTGTGCCTAAATTGATAGGCATAGGATAGACTTCACCGTTATGGGTTGTGTAAACTCGGTGAATATAGTTAGTAAACTCAGTAAATTGGTTAACATATTGCCAAACTGTTTCATTACTGGTATGCCAAAGGTGTGCGCCGTATTTATGAACTTCAATACCTGTTTGATTATCAAACTCTGAATAAGCATTTCCGCCTATATGATGTCTTTTTTCTATAATAAGAACCTTTTTGCCGTCACTAGCAGCTTTTTGGGCAAAAGTTAAACCAAAAATACCAGCTCCCACAATTACTAAATCATAATTTCTAATATTTGCCATAAGTAAATTATAGCATCATTCAAAAAGAGAATTATAATGAGGGTTTTAAATATTTAGTTTTATTTATGTAATAGTTGTTTTTTGGCAATTTGACCACGAATAACTGTGCCAATTGACCAAAATATTAATACTACAACTTCAGTTAACATAATTGATAAAGTTATTTCTAAAGGTTGCCAAAAATCATTTGCTCCAAAATGTCTAGAGCCTACTGCACCGATTACCCCAGATGATAAAAAGAATATTATATTTAAGCTAATAAAATTAAAAATTGCTGAAATACCGCAACAAAAAAAAGTTGCTAATATGCGATTAATTAATTCAGAGGGGTAAAGTTGACTTAAAGTGTTGCCAAAATTAAATCTTTCTATTTTTAATATATTTTTAGCTTCGTGAATAAAATTAATGCGATAATCGGGTTTTTTAGACATTTTAATAATAGCGATAGCTACCCATAAAGCGATTGACAAAAAAGCAATTAGTATAAATATAAAAATTAGATGTAAAGAGTCATTAGTTGGATATGTGGCTAAAATTGGTACGGATGGTGATAAAGTTTGTCGTGATTCCCAAAGAGAATAGGGCACACTATATTCGAAACTAACTCCCTGAGGTGTAAACCAAGCTGGAATTAGAAAAATTAAATTAGGTACATAAATTATTTGAATTAATAGAAAAGCTATAGCAGATATATTTGGCGGATTTAACAAATTATATAGTGCCATAATTTCTTGAAAAGAAGTCAATGACCATAAGGTGAAAATTAGGCTTGAAAAAAGTATTAAAAACATTATAGTTAATAAGGACATTTTTATACCTAATCTAACAAAATTAGGTATTTTACGAATTTGTGTTTGATATCTAAAGGTTTGAATTATACCATCCTGTGATCGTAAATAAGCCGAAAAATGTCCTACAAAAAGCACTAAACTAGGCCAAAAGATTATTTTATAAACAGCTTCTTGTGAAATAGTGCTATTAGGTATAGACATTAAAATAGATAGTATTATTTGAATTATAAAGCTGATAAAAATAATATTTAAATTTAGGTTTTTAATTTGCTTAGCTGAAATAAAGGCTAAAATTATAAAAATTAAAGTTAAGCCTAAAGGTGTAATTGATAAGCTGATATTATTGATATTTGAAGTTAGACCAAAAGGCATAAAATAGTAGCGAAAAGTTTGGGCAAAAATATATTGCCAAAGCGGTGTATTAGAATCGATGGCTGGCGGTGTGGAAATTATTATAAAACCAACTATTATAAAAGTTAGCGCAAAACAAAAAAAAGTTGTTTTAAAAGGTAGTTTTAAGCTTTCAATAATATTTGTTTTTTTCCAAAATGACATAATTTTAAATAGTTTTAATATTTATGAAACTTATATTTTGGTTTGTTATTATTTTTGTAGCTGTATTTATTATTTTTGTATTCCTCTTTGGTTACTATTTCTAAATTAATATCTAATAAGTAAGGTGATGGTAAAAAACTAGTTATTTGACCCCAAACTAATCGCGAAGTGGACCATGAAAGATATAGAAGTTCTTTAGCTCTTGTCACACCGACATAAGCCAGGCGGCGTTCTTCATTCAATTCAGCTTGGCTATTCATTGATAAAGAACTGGGAATTGTGCCATCCTCTAAGCCAATAAAAAAGACAATAGGATATTCTAAACCTTTGGCTGAATGTAGAGTCATTAAAGATACAAAACCGTCTGTTTGGTTAGTATCCGGTAAATCATCAGTGTCGGACATCAAGGCTAGTATTTCTAGAAAATGTTCTAAAGTTGGTTCGGGCTCCTCTGTTTTCCAAGATTTTGCCACATTTACAAAAGCTTCAATATTTTCTAGCCGAACTTGGTCTTGAGGGTCGGTGGAAAATTCAAAATGTTCTTTTAGAGCTGTTTTAGTTACTACATCATTAATAAAACTAGTTATATCAGTAGCGGTTTTAGGGTTTAAAATATCTGAGGCAGTTAATTGTAAAAAACTAATCATTTGGGTAAAATCTTGAAATTTTCGCATTGTTGAAGGTGATAAAGTTGTTATTTGATCAATTTGTTGCAGTGCTTGATAAATTGATAGAGATTGACTTCTAGCAAATTCAATAACTTTATCTAAACTAGTTTTGCCGAGTCCCCGAGTCGGAAAGTTTATAATTCGTAAAAGGCTTATGTCATCAGATGGGTTATGAATAATTTTAAGATATGCCATAATATCGCGGATTTCTTTGCGGTCATAGAATTTGGTGCCGCCAATTACTTTATAAGGAATGGCTTGAAACATAAGAGCTTGTTCAACAGGTCGGCTCATAGAATTCATTCTGTAAAAAACAGCTATATCTTTAGGTTTATAATTGCCAATATTGATTAATCTTTGAATTTCTTTAGTCACATATTCAGCTTCAGCATCTTCATTATCGGTTTTACATAGTTTAATTTTAGTACCTTTACCTAAGTTGGACCAGAGCTTTTGTTTTGATTGTTTATCAACAGATGAAATAATTGCGTTAGCGGCTTGTAAAATTGTATTGGTTGAACGGTAATTTTGATTTAGAATAATGGTTTTAGCATTTTGCCAATCGTTTTCAAATTCTAATATATTTCTAATGTCAGCTCCAC
>JAITSD010000098.1 GCA_031288055.1 Candidatus Opitulatrix roisinitermitis
TGCCCCAAAGTACCCTTATACCACCCACTAAAGATAATAAAACATAATTAAAATTAGTTATAAAATTCATAATTGGCATAATAGATCCTGACCAAATCTGAGCCAAAAGTGATGATTTAAATAATTTATTATTTTGTTCTTCAAACTCTTCAAGCATATCTTTTTCATAATTAAAACTCTTAATTAAAGAGTGTCCTGTGAATACTTGTTCTATATGACCATTTAAATCACCTGTAGTATTCCATTGAGTTTTGAAATAGGGTTGAGCTTTTTTAGCCACAAAGGGAATAACTATTAATGAAAAAATAACTGTCCCTAAAGCAATGACTGACAAAAGTGGAGATGTATAAAACATCATAGATATAACAAAAATCACCATCAAAACACTAGAAATTAACTGTGCAAATGATTGTTGTAAAGTTTGGGTAATATTATCCAAATCATTAGTGGTCTTTGACAAAACCTCCCCGATAGTAGTATTATCAAAATAATTTAAAGGTAATTTCCAAAGTTTTTTCTCAATATCATCTCTTAAATTACGTCCCATTCTAGCAACTAAATGAGTTGTTACCCAACCTGAAACCGAGTTCAGACAAAATTGCAGTAAATAAATTGACAAAGTTATAAAACATAGCCAATAAATGGCAGACCAATCAATTCCTGCCCCTGGTACAATATTTAAAGGTGATAGCATATCAGCTATTTGATTATGGCCATTATTCCTTAAAATAGTTATAGCCACATCTTTACTAGGAAAAGCCGCAATCATTTTAGATGCCATACCATCAAATATTACATTAACGATATTACCAATAAACCTAGGGCCTAACGATGCTAAAAAAGACGCTGAACTAGTACATATAATAACTATAAAAACCCTTAATTTATCTTGTAGCAAAAGTCCAAATATTCGTTTTACAGTATTAACAAAATTTGAAGCTTTTTCAACTGGCATAGCTGCCATACCACCCCGCCCCATACCAGCTGGTTTGGACTTATTTTGATTAGACAATTTAGTATTTTTAATTGAAAAATTATTAGATATTTTAGCCATTATTTTCCTCCAATCTTTCTTGTGAACGAACTATTTCTCGATAAGTTTGACATTTTTGCAAAAGCTGCGTATGTGTACCAGAGCTAACTATTTCACCTTTATCTAAAACTAAAATTTGATTAGCGTTTCTAATAGTTGAAACTCTCTGAGCTACAATAATAACTGTTTTATCTTTTGTGATAGGTCGTAAATCGCGCCTTAATTTCATATCTGTGGTATAATCTAAAGCTGAAAAAGAATCATCAAATAAAATTACTTTACTTTGTTTTACTAAAGCTCTAGCTATGGCTAACCGCTGTCTTTGACCGCCAGAAAAATTTGTTCCCCCTTGTGCCACTTCACTATCTAAACCATTAGCTTCATTATAGACAAAATCATAAGCTTGTGCAGTTTTTAAAGCTTCAACTAATTTATTATCATCAGCTTTATCATCTCCAAATAATAAATTAGATTTTACAGTACCTGAAAATAAATAAGCTTTTTGGGGAATATATGATATATAGTTGTTTAACTTAGCTAAATCTAATTGTTTTATATTAACCCCGTCAAAACAAATCTCACCGCTAGTAGCGTCAAATAAGCGATTTATTAAATTTAGTAAAGTGGTTTTACCCGCTCCAGTTGAACCAATAATAGCAGTTATTTCTCCAGGTTTTGCTATAAACGAAATCCTATCAATAACCGATTTTTCTGCCCCTTTATACCTAAATGAAGTATTTTTAAACTCCACAATACCCTTAGGAGAAGTTAATTTTACCGGATTTTCAGGATTCCGTATAGTAATAGGTGTTTGTAAAACTTGATTAATTCTAACTGCACAAACTTGAGCTCTAGGAAACATGATAAACATCATAGTCGACATCATAATGGACATCAAAATATATAAAGTGTAATTTATAAAAGCAGTTAAATCACCAATTGGCATATTACCGGAATTTATAGCATATGCACCAAAAAAAGTAATAGCTAAATTAGTTAAATTAATTAAACTAAAAACTAAAGGAAAAACCAAAGTCATACCCCGCCCTACCGAAATATTCAAATCATATAGACGATTATTAACTTTATCAAATCGTTCAATCTCAGTTATCTCTCTGACAAAAGCCCTAATTGGTCTAATACCTGTTATTTGATCTCTCATAATACCATTTATATTATCAGTTTGTTTTTGAAATAAATTAAACTTAGGTACTAAATATTTAGCCAAAACAGCTATAACTAATATAAAAATTGGTAAAACTGCTGCTATTATAGTACTCATTTGCAAATTTAAAGATATTGATAGGACAATTCCACCAATTAACATAATTGGAGCTGAAATAATAATATTTAACAAAAACATAGTAAAGTTTTGAACTTGTAAAATATCATTTGTGGAACGAGTAATTAATGTGGCTGGTCCAAATTGGCTCATTTCCACTTCGGAAAAATCCTGAACTTTTTTATAAAATACTCGTCTTATATTCCGACCTAATCGCATAGCCACTCTGGAACCTACTATAATAGCTATTATACTCAAAAAAACCTGACCACCTGTAATAATTAACATAAATGTGCCAGTATGCCATATATAATCTATATCACCTTTAACAATACCTTCATTGATAATATCAGCATTTAGAGTTGGCAAATACAAAGTTGCTAAAGTCTGAGCGGTTTGTAAAACTAATAATAAAACTATTATCAACCAGTACCGACCCAAAAAACTCTTATATATTCTATACATAACTCACCTTCTGTTATCTAATAATTTTCTTGACTATCATTCAGTAGCTTAGCAGACAAATTTAAAAATAAAAGTGTAAAATAATTAAATGAAGAATATATGTTTACATTCTGATATAAAAGTTCCTGAAATCAATTCATATAGACTGCCTAGCCATGTAGGAATTATTATGGATGGTAATGGTCGATGGGCTAAAAATAAAGGATTCATTAGAACTGAAGGTCATAAAGCTGGTGAAGGAGTGCTAATAGATTTTATTGCTGGAGCTATTGAATTAGGTATTAAAGCCATTTCTTTCTACGCTTTTTCAACTGAAAATTGGTCTAGACCTAAAACTGAGGTTAACTTTTTGATGAGATTTTCCCGTAAAATAATTCACCAAAGACGAGATATTTTAAATTCCTGGGGTGTTAAAATTGTTTGGTCTGGCAGAAAACAAAAACTCTGGAAAAGTGTCTATAATGAAATCCAAGAGGCTATGGAAATGACTAAAAATAACCAAACAATTTTAGTTAATTTTTGTATAAATTATGGTGGTCAACTAGAAATTGTTGATGCTGTTAACAACTTAATTAATAATGGCAAAAAAACAATTACAGTTAAAGACATATCTAAAAATCTATATAATCCCCAAATACGCCCAGTTGACTTAATTATTAGAACTTCTGGTGAAAAACGATTTTCCAATTTTTTACTTTGGGACTCCGCTTATGCTGAATTTGATTATATTAACAAATTATGGCCTGATTGCACAAGGCAAGACCTATTTTCATCTATTGTATCATACAGTCAAAGAAGTCGTCGATTTGGACGGGAAAAATAAAGCTACGCCATCTAATAAATCTTTTTCACTAGTTATAGCAGCATCTATAATAATATTA
>JAITSD010000056.1 GCA_031288055.1 Candidatus Opitulatrix roisinitermitis
AAAAACTTCTATGTCATCTAATTTTTCGCCATTTGATACAAATAAAATTGGTTTATTTGTTACATTCGCCACACTAAGAGCAGCTCCTCCTCTAGCATCACCATCAATTTTGGTTAAAACCACACCGGTTAAATCAAGTATTTTAGAAAAGGCTTTAGCTGATAAAACAGCGTCTTGCCCTAACATAGAATCAATAACAAATAGAATCTCATCTGCAGAAATAACCTGACTAATGTCGCCAACTTGATGCATTAATTCCTCATCCACGGCTAATCGACCAGCAGTGTCAATTATGACCACATCATAATACTTCTCTCTAGCAAATTCCACACCCTTTTTAGCCACTTCAACTGGATTAGAACCTTTTTTACCCACCCCTATTCGCGATAATAAAGATTTTTTTTCGACATTTTGGCCATCACTAGTAACACCAACATCTGGAGCAAAAACTTCCACCTGAACTGCTTGTCCAATAGTTTGAAGTTGCTGGACAGCATTCGGTCTTTGTAAATCCGCCGCCACTAAAACAGGTGTGTGACCATCTTTTTTCAAATATTTAGCCAACTTACCAGCAAAAGTAGTTTTACCAGAACCTTGTAAACCAGCTAATAAAATTACAGTTGGCGGATTTTTGGAAAAGTTCAAAGCTCTAGCAATATCGCCACCTAAAACTTTAATTAATTCAGCATTAACTAATTTAACGACCTGTTGTCCAGGATTCAAAGATTTAGATTTAGTAATACTATAAGCTTTTAGGCGTATATCATCAATAAATTTTTCAATGACTTCTAAAGCTACATCGCCATCAATTAAAGCTGATTTTATGGATTCTAAAGCTTCATCTATATCACTTTGTCTAACTGTACCTTTGCCCCGAAAAATCGTAAAGGCGGCATTTATTTTATCAGCCAAATTATCAAACATTTAACCTCAATCTATTTTAAATTCCAAATCTTATTCTTTTTAATTAGCCAGAGCACCCATAGGATCCCACGGCGGCAAAACTATCGGTTCTGTATCTAAACCTTGTAAAATTTTATCTGATAAATAAGATTTATGAACTACAACTTCAAAAACATATTCATCAAACCAGAGGTCTTGCATAATATAAAAACCCTTGTCTCCTCTATCAGCCCCCCAAGAGTTTTCTACTCGCCATCGCGTCGGTTTACCAGACGTATCTAAATCAACTCCTGTAAAAAGCATAGCGTGAGTCATTTTAGAATCACAAAAGCGAACTCTCTGTTCTTTAGTTAACTCAATTTCCATATTATAAATATCTGAATATTCAAAAAGATCAGTTGCCCATTTACCACCATCTCTGTCTAGCTGCGGTCTAACATCACAGCCAAACCAAACAGGATGTCCCGCCTGTAAACTATTTAAAGTGGCTTGTTTTATATCCTTAATTGGTATATTTAAATATTCTGTTTGACTAGCTCCTACCACATTACCCAAATAATCAACTGTTATAAGTTGACCACGAGGATGTTCTATTCTTGGATCATCAACTAAACAAACAAAATCCTCTGGTGGCACAGTTACATACTTATTATAAAACTCCCTAGGTGTCATAAATCCGTCATTATGAAATCTACCATTATCGTCACGCCATTTAAATTCAATAACTTCTGGCGGAGAACCTAAATGCATTGACAAAATTCGATGAATTTTTATAACAGATTCTTTTTTAAAAGCTTTAATTTGGTCGTTATTTGCGCCGTTTGACACCATATTTCTAATCTTCATAGCTGCCCCACGCAAAACTTTTTTTAATGTACGATTCATTTTGTCAGTTTGCATAGAAGCAAAGGTTTCTGGCATATTAACTTTAGGTACTACACCATATTTTTCACAGATATTTATTGCCATATGCCATTGTCCGCCGTCTTGCATAACTTTTTCTAAAAGATAAGTTACAGTTCTATCACCCTCTGGCAAATGAGCATTTTGTTCCATTGCCTCCAAAAAATAATTAACTCTTTCCAATTTGTCGTAAAACATTATAAAGTTTTGCGATATTTCAAAATTTTTAACATCAATTGTTTTTCTAATCTCACTTCTAAATAAATTAGTAATAGCAAAAATCCAACACCTACCAGACTGACCTTGACTAGTGGCAAACCAATCATCTAACCGTAAGGAAACCGCTGGATCAAGTGTCATAGAACGATAATGATTATAACAGCTTTCGTCTATACCGACTTTACAAACAGCATTACGGGACCGAATATAATTATCGTTTTTTATAAATGCCGCGTGTAATTTGGAAACCAAACTAGTCGATAATTTAGTAAAGGAACTACCTTGCTGTCTTTTAGAAGCTTCCATTTTTATTTCTTATTTTTTTCCAGATTTTGTTTTATTTTCAGATTTATCACCACTAGCAGCTTTTTTAATTTTTGACTTTGATTTGGTGGTTAAATTATTCTTAGCCATTTTCCCATATCGTTTGGCCTCTTGTTCACGATCAACTAAATCAATATTATAAGCCCCTTTAGTTTTAGATTCTATAGAATCTAAGGAAATTGAAGCTAAACCTTGTAATTCTCTAATTCTAGCCATTAAAGATTGTTCATGAGCAGCTAGTTTTTCTATTCTAGATTTCAAATTAGCCACTTTTGGAGCAGCATCTTTGGCAAATTGCTTTTCAATTCTAATCATTTTAGCTTTACCATCATCTAAAATCTTATCTGATTGTTTTTCAGCGGCTATTCTAAAGATTTTACCCTCCTGAATTAATTTACTATGAATTGATCTAGCTTTAGCTATAATTTTGGCTGACTCTTGATTAGCCTGATTTAAAATATCTCTAGCATTTTTTAAAGATACTTCAACTCTGGATTGTGTATCTTTTAATTTATCTGATAACTCTTTAGCTGCCTGTTCTTTATTATTAGCAATTTCATCATTAGTTTTTTGAAAAGACTCATCAATTTTACGATTAGTCTCTAATAAATTAATTTCAGCTTTATTAACTAAATTAGCTGATTTTCTTTTTGCATCAGACAAAAGCGTAGCTACTTGTAATTTAGCTGTGGTTAATAATTTACCAGCTTGAGCCTTTGTATCAACAATCTGTTTTTTACAATCAGCTATAACTTCCTTAGAGTTAGCACTGGCTTCAGATACAACTTTTTCAGAAATATTTTGTGAAGTGCTGACTATTTTATCAGCTTTAGTTTGAGCTTTAGTAATAATTGTTTGAGCTTTTTTCTCAGCCTGAGCTTTAGTATAAAGTATTTCTTCTTGCAAAGCTTCTTTTAAAGTTTTAGACTCTTGTTCAAAAGTAGTTTTACGAACATCATTTTCAGCTTGACTTGATTCTAATAATTGTTTGGCTTCCTCTTTGGCTTTATAAATAATTTGAATAGCTTCATCTTTAGCACTATTAATTTGGGAATCGGCTTTTTGTTCAGCTTTAGATAAAGTGGTTTTAGCATCCAAATTTGTTTTATTAACTATTAATTCAGCTTTCTGCTTAGCACTATCCACCATATATTTTACTTCTTCTTTAGTTCTAAATAACATATCACTTGAAGCATTTTCAGCTGAATGTAAAATTTGTTGAGCTCTGGCTCCTAAACCTTCATAAGTCGGTTTTTCGGTTTCAGCTAAAATGCGTTGAGTGGCAGATAAATCTTTTTTTACCCTAGAAAATTCCGACTCTAATTGATTAATTTTTAACCTATCTTGTTCAATTGTTTGATTCAACTGCTCAATTAATTCATCAACTTGGCCTTTATCATAACCCCTTATCGTTGTGGATAAATTAGGTGATTCCATAATAAGCCTTTCTTTTTAAAATAAATAACCATTTATATTCACAGTCTAGCATAAACACTCATAAAAAATATACTAAAAATTGTGAGTATAATTTAAAATTAGAAACCCTAAAATTAACACATAAAAAATAATTTGTAAAATTAAAATTAAATCTAATTAAAGAAAAATTAATTTTTGGCAATATCCTTTTCATGAATTATCCAGACACTAAAAGCACCTGCCAATATAATAATACCTGCTACAATAAACATTCTAGGCGTAAAATCGTCACCACCTAAAACTGGTAACAAAGTTTTTCCTGTGATAGCCGCCACAATTTGTGGTAAACAAATTGTTCCATTAAATAATCCTAAATAACTCCCCATATGTTCAGAGTTTTCACCCTCCAAGGAGTTTGTCAAAATAGTAAAGGGAAAAGTCATCATAGCCGACCAAGCTATACCAACTAAAATAAAGGCGTAAATTAATGTCCATTGATCATGAATAAAAAATATAGAAACAAAGCCAAAAGCTCCTAAAACTAAAGATATACAATAAGCACCTTTTTTGCTAATCCACTTTGACAAAATAGGCAAAAATAATGACCAAAGCACAGCTCCAATTGCTTGAACGGCACTCAAAATACCAAACCAGTTACCAGCATCTTGAAAACCATCAGAAGTTGTAACATTAGTTCCCCAAACATTTAAAGCAATTGCTGATGTGGAATAAGTCCATAAAAACAAAAATGCTGCCCAACAAAAAAATTGAACTAAACCAATTGTCCAAAAAGCTGATGGAGCCTGTTTGAGCAATTTAAATATATTAGCCGAATGTTTTTTAACAGTTGCTTTATAATCAAAACCGTGGAATTTAGCGTATTCTTCAGGATTAAGCTCTTTAACAGTTAAAGCGGAATAAAAACAACAAATTATTAAAAGGATTGCCCCAGCGTAAAAAGAATAAATAACTGTAGATGGCACAACTCCCTTAGCTGCCACATTAGCCACACCTAAAGCCGCTAAAAGATAAGGAAAACAAGATGCCAAAATATTACCGAAATTAGATAAAAATGACTGAACAGAATAAGCTAAAGTTTTTTGTTTTTCGTTAATCATATCGCCAACCAACATTTTAAACGGTTGCATAGCAACGTTTGATGATAAATCTAAAAAAGCCACCGCTATAGCTCCAAATATTAAGGCTTGAGTTACATCAAAACCAAAAGAACCAGAATGAGGAAATAATATCATAACAATTACCGCCACAATAGCTCCTATAAATAGATATGGTATTCGACGACCTAATTTTGGAAACCAAGTTTTATCAGAAAAATAACCCACTATTGGTTGTATTATTAAACCAGCTAACGGTGGCAAAATCCAAAAAAGAGATAAATTATTAGGGTCGGCTCCCAGTGTTTGAAAAACACGACTCATATTGGCTGATTGTAAACCGTAGGCCATTTGCACTCCTAAAAAGCCAAATGATATATTCCAAATTGTTAAAAATTTTCTATCTGGTTGATTAATATTTGTCATGTATACAATTATATAACAAAAAAAGTATTAATCAATTTTTAACAAAACACGCCTTTAAATTAAACTTCAGTAAAAGTTTTAATTATTAATTTTTTATTAAATCTATATCAGCTCCTAAAGCTTGTAATTTATCTATAAAAAACTCATAGCCTCTTTCAATTATATCAATCCCGTCCACAGTAGATTGCCCTTGAGCCGCCAAAGCTGCAATTAAATAGGAAAATCCAGCCCGTAAATCCGGAACTTTAATATCAGCTCCCATTAATTTTGTCGAACCAAAAATAGCCGCCGAATGCTTATAATTCATTTGTTTAAACCGGCAAGGCACAGTGCCTAAACATTCTGTATAAAGCTGTATTTTAGCTCCCATTTTAGCCAAAGCTTGAGTAAATCCAAAACGGTTCTCATACACAGTTTCATGAATAATAGACAAACCTTGAGCCTGAGTTAATGAAACAACTAATGGCTGCATCCAATCAGTTAAAAATCCTGGATGAACATCAGTTTCTAAAGGAATAGCCTTTAACTTGTCACCTGTGCAATAGAAAGTGATACCTGAATCGTTAATATCAAATTCTCCACCTATTTTACGAAAAATATTTAAAAAAGTTATCATGTCCTGCTGTTTAGCCCCTTGAACATTGATTTTACCTTTTGTCACTAGGGCAGCATTTGCCCATGAAGCCGCTTCAGCTCTATCTGGTAAAGCGGTATGAGTGAAACCTTTAAGATTTTTAACTCCTTCAATAGTGATAACTCTGTCTGTAGCCACAGAAATTATAGAACCCATTTTTTGTAAAACATTAATTAAGTCCATAATCTCTGGTTCTATAGCTGCGTTAGATACCTCCGTTACGCCATCTGCTATACAAGCTGTTAAAAGAGTCTGTTCTGTGGCACCAACCGAAGGATATGGCATATGTATTTTAGTACCTTTAAGTCCATCTGGAGCAGTAATTTTAATACCATTAGTCTGCTTAGTAATAACAGCTCCAAATTGTCTAAGCGATTCTAAATGAAAATCTATTGGACGGTCACCGATTTTACAACCGCCTAAGTTAGGAATAAAAGCTTCACCTAATTTATGCAATAAGGGCCCACAAAACAATATAGGTATTCTAGAAGCCCCAACTAATGTATCAACATCAGCTATTCTGGGCGACAAAATATTTTCTGGGTCTAATTCTAAAATACCAGCTTTAGAATTATAAGTTACTTCACAACCATGCAAAATCAAAAGTTTACTAACTATCTCGACATCTTTAATACGCGGAACATTATGCAAAATACTTTTACTATCACCTAAAATAGATGCCACCATAGCCTTGGATACAAAGTTTTTAGCACCGCGTAATTTAACTGTGCCTTGTAAAGCTTTACCACCTTTTATAACTAATTTCTCAAACATATTTTGCTATAATATATTAATCATATACAACCCAAGCGCCTTTAGCACTAGTCCAACGAATCTGTCCACCCTCAAATCCTTGATAAGTATATGACGAACCCTTTATTTCATCACTTATTGGATAACCTAATTTACTGGTTCGGCTACCTATATCATTATATAAATTACCTATACCGTTAGCCGTTATAAAAGCACCATATTTTTTAGACCAAAAAATCTTACCATTTTCAAAAATTTGACCCACCCCTATATTATCAGTACCTAGCTCATCAGACTTGGGTAAACCTAAAAATGAAGCTGTACCACCTTTAGAATTATATTTATTTCTTACAGCACCTTGGGTTATAAAAGTTTTAGTATTAGACCTAATCCAATAAATATTACCATTTTCAAAAAGTTGAACTACCACACGACTAGCATTTAGCTCATCAGATACTGGATAACCTAAAAATGATGACCGACCATTCATAGAAGCATATCTAGTTTTAATGCCACCCCAAACCACATAAGTTCCATCATTAAAGTTTTGCCAATAAATATTACCTCCTTCAAATATTTGGGCTGATCCTTTAGCATCATACACTTCATTGGTTTTAGGATAACCTAATCTACCACCAATTCCACCAAGTTTCTTCCATTTATTACCGATTGCCCCGCCAACATCATAATCCATATTTACATCCTGCTTCAATTCTGACATTTTAGCGTATAGATATCGACCCGGGCAAGCTGTAGCACCAACATCTCTATGACCTAAAATAGTCGGCAAATATTTTACACCACTTGATTCCGTACCAATATAAGCTTTACCATTTGGATTTATACCTAAAGTTTTAAATTTCCAATTAATTATGGAGGCTATAGACTCAATTAATTGATTAGTGGGCTGTGCGTCCTCATAATTACCCAATGCCGAAATACCGAAAGTATAAGGATTAGCTCCATAAGCATGAGCTCCTTGAACTTGATGATAACGACTAGGGTATCTACCCTCAAATATCTGACCATATTTATCAACCAAAAAATTATAACCTATATCTCCCCAACCCAAAGTATTAGTATGATAAGCATAAATAGAACGTACTATGCCAGCTGATTCTGATTTAGAATAATTATTAGTGCCAGCTGTATGATGAACCACCACACCTTTATAATTTATAAACTCAGGATCCCATCTCATCCAGCTCTCATTAGTCCCCCAACACGCCCTATCACATAAGGAAGGCTCTAAATAAGTACCTGATAAATTAGTCTGGCTCGATAAATTAGGCTGAACCAATAGAGGTGAAGCTTCATCATTTGACAATTCACTATTTGCGTTTGACTTATCATTATTTGTATTTGGCGATTCTACACCAGAACTAAACTGATTAGTCGCTAAATTAGATACCTCATCAGCGTTATTAATATTGATTTGCAAATTTTGAATTTTAGCACTAGACTCAACCTTAGCTTGAACTTTAGCAACATTTCCAAATATAATAAATTCACTAGCTCCACGCCAAGTTACAGCACTTTTCTCTAAATCGGACTTTGCCCATTGATTCCAAAAACCATTGCTATAAACCCTGTATAAAATATTTATATCAGTTTCAGGCTTTGTATAATCCCACACAATACCGCCTGTTGAATAGCCTGATAAACCATCTACTTCTGTTTGTAAATTATTATTTAACTCATCTAACACATTTTGAGCAGCTAAATTATTATTTTGCGTATCAACAGCGTAAGCCTGTTTTGCCGTATAAGACAGAGTTGTATTACCCATCCCAAGTATTCCTAAGCTAAATGCAGTAACAAAAAACATCGTGGCAATTATAACTTTTTTCGGCATTTTTATCACCTCTTGACCTTAAATTTTATCTTTCATTAATCTAAAGTTAAAAAAAATAAATATTATTTAATTTTAATAACCTCTCCATCAAAACACTTCATTGCAATCATTTTAATGTCTTCTAAAATCGGCACTCTTGGATTAGCTGGTGTACATTGATCTTCATAAGCTCTCATAGCTATAGCATCCAAAGCTTTAACTAAATCAGCTTTTTTAACCCCAGCTGATTTCAAAGAATCGCTCATACCTAATTTAGATCTTAAATTCTCAATAGCTTTAGCTAAAGACTCGGCACCCTGAATAGACGTATCGGCCTTTAAATGCAAAAGTTGAGCAATATCTTGATAGCGTTGAGCGGCTTTATATTTATCATATTTAGGCCAGGAAGTTGGTTTAACATCGCTAGAAGCATTATATCTAATAACATTTGGTAACAAAATAGAATTTGTTCTACCGTGAGCTATATGAAAAGTTGCACCAATAGTATGTGCCATGCCATGACATAGACCCAAAAAAGCTGAACCAAATGCCATACCCGCTATAGTAGCCGCATTATGCATTTTCTCTCTAGCCTGAACAGCTTTAGAGCCCTTTATAACCGAATCTGCTAAATTATCCCAAATCAATCTTATAGCATGCAGGGCTAAACCATCAGTAAAGTCATTAGCATAAGTTGAAACATAAGCTTCTATAGCATGAGTTAAAGCATCAAAACCACTATCACAAGCTAAAGTTTTTGGTTGAGTCGCTGCTAAAACTGGATCAACAATAGCCACTGACGGAGTTAAACAATAATCAGCTAGAGGATATTTATAACCAGTTTTATGATCTGTTATAACAGCAAATGGCGTAACTTCACTACCAGTTCCAGAAGAAGTTGGAATACAAACTAATTTAGCCAATTTACCCAAAGCTGGCAAGGTGAAAGCTCTTTTTCTAATATCAAAGAACTTTTCCCTAATGTCCGAAAAGGTAATATCTGGATTTTCATATAATAACCACATAACTTTAGCCGCGTCCATCGGTGAACCACCGCCTAATGCTACAATAGTATCCGGTTTAAATTGACGCATAAACTCAGCACCTTTTTGCACTGTTTCAATTGATGGTTCCGGTTCCACGAAATCAATTACTCTAGTGCTTATAGCATTAGATTGAACATTTAATTCATCAATTATTTTTTGTACAATACCTAATTCACTCATAACTTTATCAGTTACTATAACAACTTTGGAAACATCCGCCATATCACGCAAATACTGAATTGAATTAGGTTCTATATATATTTTCGGTGGAATTTTAAACCATTGCATATTATTATTTCTCCGTCCTATTCTTTTAATATTTACTAAATTAATCGCTTGAATATTATTAGAAACCGAATTTCTACCATAAGAGCCACAACCCAAAGTCAATGATGGAATTATGGCATTATAAACATCCCCTATACCTCCTAAAGAAGTCGGTGAATTTTCTAAAATCCTACAAGCTTTCATTTTTAATCCAAAATCTTTAATAATTTGACGATTATTTGAATGTATACAAGCCGAATGACCTAAACCGCCGTTTTCCAACATAGCTTCAGCTTTAGCAAAAGCGTCTTTAGTATTACTAGCTGACAAAACCGCCAAAACCGGCGAAAGTTTTTCAGAGGATAAAGGCTCAGCACTGCCCACTTTAGTAATTTCAGCCAATATAACTGATGTATCTTTAGGCACCTTAAAACCAGCTTGTTCAGCAATCCATTCTGGAGACTGTCCAACAATATCTGGATTTAATCTTTGTAAAGCACAATTTTTAGAATAAGCTTTAACTCCAAATATAAATTGCTCTAATTTAGCCTTCTCCACTGGTGTACAAACATAAGCTTTCAAATTTTTTAATTTATTGAGAAATTTACTATAAACTTCTTTATCAATAATTACAGCCTGCTCTGATGCACAAACCATACCGTAATCAAAGTTTTTCGAAATTATAATATCATTAGCCGCTTTATCTAAATCAGCGGTTCTCTCAACATAAACCGGAACATTACCTGCCCCCACTCCCAAAGCTGGTTTACCACACGAATAAGCTGCTTTTACCATAGCATTACCACCAGTTGCTAAAATAGTGGCCACTCCATCATTATGCATTAAAGCATTAGTTGCCTCAATTGATGGTTTTTCAATCCATTGTATACAATTCTTTGGCGCTCCAGCTTTAACAGCTGCTTCTAACATAACTTTAGCTGCCATCACAGAACATTTTTGAGCATTTGGATGAAAACCAAAAATTATCGGATTACGAGTTTTCATAGCTAACAATGACTTAAATATAACTGTTGAAGTAGGATTAGTTACAGGCGTGACACCAGCTATTACACCAACAGGATCAGCAATTTCAATAATACCTGATATGGAGTCTTCAGAAATAATGCCAACAGTTTTTTGTTTTTTTAAATAGTGTGTCACATGTTCACAAGCAAAAATATTTTTAACTGCTTTATCTTCTATTCTACCTCTTTTAGTCTCATCCACAGCATCTTTGGCTAATCTTAGATGAGCATTTAAACCTGCTACAGACATTTTGCTAACTATATGGTCTATTTTAGTTTGATTAAACTTATAAAACTCATCTAAAGCCTTAAGTGCTAAACTTACTTTTTGATTAACTTCTGCCACTTGACCAGTTTTCACATTAACCCCTGAAGTCATTTTTCTCCTTTGTCTTATTTAAAACTTTTTAAACTCTAAACTTATTTTTCCAACGTTATTTTACCAGTCAATACAACTTTCTAAAAACCATTTCAACTACTAAAAATAAAGTTTTTTCAGCTTAAATTATACATTAATTTTAGCATAATAAACAAATATACCCAATCAGGACTTTATATTTACAAAAATAACACAACTTATTTGGAAAAAATTGCTTAATAATTTAAAAACAAATAATATCAATATAGACATTAAAAAACTTTAAAATATTTTAAAAGAATCCAATGGCCAAATAACTGCTGAAACTTTACCTATAACATTATTCAAAGGTACAAAACCATTATATTCCTTATCCTTATTATATCTAGAATCAGCTGAATTAGAACGGTTGTCTCCTAAAACATACAGCATATCATTAGGTACTGTAACATTAATTTCCATAGATGAAGGCAATGCCCCTTCAATTATATAAGGCTCTTGTAAAGCTGTTTGGTTGATTATAATTGGTCCACCTTTACCATCACAAGTGATATGATCTCCTGGTAAACCAATTAATCTTTTAGTTAAATAGTTATCGTCACTATTAGAATCTTTTAAACCTATTAATTTTAAAAAAGCTGATAGAAGCGAATTATCTTGGCTATTTTCAATATTTTTCAACGATAGCCAACCGCCCGGATCTTTAAAAACAATTATATCCTGACGATTTATACCCAATGGTTTAGGATATAATTTACTAACTAATATACGGTTACCTACTCCTAAAGTTGGCTTCATAGAACCACTAGGTACAATAAAAGGCTGGAATAAAAAAACCCTTATAATTATTGAAATTACTAAAGCAAAGCCAAATATAATAACAACTTGCGACCATTTAGACCAGCCTTTTTTAGCTATATTAACTTGTTCTCTCTTAGTTTTCCATTCAGAAATAGCTTGATTTAAATTGTCATCAGACATTTATTTATCTACCCTTTTCGCGAACTTTAGCCTTTTTACCAACCAACTTTTTCAGATAATATAATTTGGCTCTCCTAACATCGCCGTGTGATAAAACTTCAATAGAATCTATTGATGGTGAATGAATAGGAAAAACTCTTTCAACACCCACGCCAAAAGACAACTTCCTCACAGTTATAGCTTTTCTAATACCCGAACCATTAATTGCTATTATAACACCTTGAAAAATTTGAATCCTTGAACGGTTACCTTCCACAACTTTAACATTAACTTTAACTGTGTCTCCTGATCGCAATTGAGGCAAATTATCCTTCAGGTTCGGTTTATCTACTATATCTAATGTTTGCATTTTCTTTACTCCCTTTAAAATTGCGTATTATCTAAAATTATTGACGGACTCATAGTTGATGAAATAGCTACTTTTGTAATATAGCGACCTTTAACTGTGGCCGGCTTTAATCTAACTATTTCATTTATAGCGGATCGAAAATTAATTATTAAATCCTCCTTATTAAATGATTTTTTACCAACTATAAAAGCTAAGTTTGAATTTTTATCAATTCTAAAATCAATTTTTCCACCTTTAATATCTGATACAGCTTTGGAGACATCTTGAGTAACAGTACCCGTTTTAGGATTAGGCATCAAATTTCTAGGACCTAAAACTCTACCCAATTTACCAACCTTAGCCATTAAATCAGGTGTGGCCACAGCCGCATCAAAGTCTGTCCAGCCTTTAGATACTTTATCAATTAATTCATCAGCTCCCACTTCATCTGCTCCAGCCATCTTAGCTGCCTCGGCTTTATCACCTTGCGCAAAAACAATCACTTTAGCAATTTTACCCGTTCCTTTTGGTAAAGTTACAGTCCCCCTAACCATTTGATCTGCTTTTCTAGGATCTACTGCTAAACGAACCGATACATCAACTGTTTCATCAAATTTTTTGCCCGACATAGTTTTTAAAATTTCAAAAGCCTCATCTATACTATAAAACTTAGCTCTATCAAATTGAGATAGAGTCGACTTATATATCTTACCGTGTTTTGTCATCTGCTTCCTTTCTAATAAATTATATTTTTGGCAGTTGTAGTTTGAACCAACGGTTTGTTCTACTACTTTTTAATAATATTCAATTTTTTTATTTTCAAATTCCTATTTTAATACAAACTTGTTTTAGTCTACTTTAATGCCCATAGAACGAGCTGTACCAGCAATAATTTTAGCTCCAGCTTCTATATCGTTAGCATTCAAGTCTTTAGCCTTTTGTTCAGCAATTTGTTTACACTGATCCCAAGTAATAACTCCGACTTTAGTAGTTAAAGGATTTGCCGCACCCTTTTTGACTTTAGCAACCTTTTTAATCAAATCAGCCGCTGGTGGTGTTTTAGTTTCGAATGTAAAACTTCTGTCATCATAAACAGTTATTTCAACAGGTATTATATTACCCATTTGTGATTGAGTAGCTTCATTATAAGCTTTACAAAACTCCATAATATTAACGCCATGTGAACCTAAAGCTGGACCCACAGGTGGAGCTGGATTAGCCTGACCAGCAGCTATTTGTAGTTTTATAACCCCCGAAACTTTTTTTGCCATATTTTTCCTTTTACTTTATAAAATAGTTTTTGCTACTTCCAGTTTAGCTTCTTTTTTCAATTTGGTCAAAAGCTAACTCCACAGGAGTTTCTCGTCCAAATATTGATACCAAAACTTTAATTTTAGCCGATTCTTCATTTACCTCTGTAATTGTGGCATCTAATGATTCGAATGGTCCATCAATTACTGTAACATATTCACCCACTTTATAATCAGTAGTAATAGACTTTGGTAATTTAACACTTGGTTTAACTTCCTCTTCAACAACCTGTTCATCAGATAATACCATTGGTTTTAACATAGACATAACCTCTTCAACAGATAAAGGTACAGGTTGACGACCTAAGCCAGCAAAACTAGTTACACCTGGTGTATTTCTCACCAAAGTCCACGAATCTTCATTTAAGTCCATTCTAACTAAAACATAAGACGGTATTCTAACTACAACCCGTGATTTTTTTTGCCCGCCCTTAACAGTTGTTTCTATATGAGTTGGTACAATAACCTCGTAAACTGCATCTGAACCAGCTCTGCCTGAAGTTAACAATTTTTCTAAATTAGCTTTAACAGTATTCTCGAAACCAACTTGGGAGTGTATAACATACCATTTACCGGTTTGAGAAAGTAAGCGATTCTTTAATTCTTTTACTTTAGAATCACCAGACAATTCGCTAGTTTCTATATTATTTTCTACTTCCTTGTCTTCAGACATTACTCAATCACCTTATTCTTTTTATACTTTAATTGTTTGTACATTAATTATAATCATTTTATTTTGTAAATATAGCCATAACACCTTGGCCGATTCCAAAATCAATAACTGTTATAAACACCATCATAATAGTCACAAACACTAAAACAACTATTGAATTTTCAACTAGCTCCGCCTTTGTGGGATAAACCACTCTTTTCAACTCAGCTACTACTTCAATAGTAAACTTTTTAATAATTTTAGCTAAAGACTTAAATCCCCGAGCAACTTTTTTTAAAAAAATCCACAAACTTATAAAAAAATTAAACTGCTTCTTATTATTTTTAATTGACTTAATAGTTTTAATATCAGTTTTATCACCTTTTACAGTATTATTCTTTTTAATAACTGCTTTGGTCTTAAGTTTTACGCTATCAGACTCTTGTTTAGTAGATTTTTTAATCTGTTTTTTACCTAACACTTATCTCCTTTTAACTGTTACCTTTTTAAATTACAATTTTAAAATCAGTCTATACATATAGGTTATCACGATTTAATAAATATTAGAAATAAATCCATTTTTATGAATTATAATTTATTTCATTCTACATAAACATTAAAAATTTACACAGACTATTAAAAAATTGGCATTATCTTTATAAATTAACACAAAAGCAGGACAGACAGGACTTGAACCTGCAACCCTCGGTTTTGGAGACCGATGCTCTACCAATTGAGCCACTGTCCT
>JAITSD010000069.1 GCA_031288055.1 Candidatus Opitulatrix roisinitermitis
TCCGCTAAATGAACTATAAAAATAGCCAAAGTTCTAACAGCTATAGTTAAAACTAATCCAGCCATAGCAAAAGGGATTGCTAAAGCTATGCCATTACTATTATCTAATTTAGCCGGCCCGCAAACCAAAATAGCACTAGCTACCGAAGCAAAAGCTGCGTCTGGGGCTATAGACGCTCCTATATTCATCCAACCTAAAGCTATTAACTGAAGTGTGCCTCCCAAAATAACACCTTTAGTAGGTTCACCAAAAGCTAACCCCACAAGTGTGCAAGCTACTATTGGCTGATGTAATTCAAATTGGTCTAAAACTGATTCACAACCTGCCAAAAAAGCCAATAATATTACCAAAACAATAGTTATAACACTCATTTATTTACCCTCTTTTTCTTTAACTATTTTCATTAAATCTTGTTTATTATCAGATGGTACTTGTCTAACTTCGAAATTATATCCCATACTTATCATATCTTTAACGCTTCTTATATCCTCGTTATCTACCGCAATAGATTTTGTTAACATAATTTTACCTTCGGCATGAGCCATAGTACCAATATTTATTTCCAAAGGTGAGACTTTCATATTAAAGCGTTCTTGAGTTTGTATAATAGCTTGTTCCAAATCTTGCGGCTTTTCAAATAATAAAAAAGTTCTGGTGCCAGAAAACCTAGCGTCAGGATAAACCTCAGCAAATTTAGACACTGGCACAACATTAACTGTCACACCAGGCGGACCAGCTTGTTTAACAAACGAACGGCGTAATTCATCTTTAGCCACAGAATCTGAAACCACCACAATTCTATCAGGTTTAACTGCTTTAGTCCAGGTCATAGCTACTTGTCCGTGTAACAATCTTGAATCTATTCTAATAAAAGCAATATCCCAATGATGAACACCATCATAAATTGGTTTTGACTGAACTTTTTGTCCAGTGTGCCCCACGCCCCGCAAATGATCAGTTTTTTTACCAATATCAATTTCAGGAATTGTTTTAATGCCAGATTGATAATTTTCTAAAACAAATTTAGCTAATTCAACAGCTGTTTTAGTATTAGGGGCAGCTGATGACACTTCAAGCAAAGAAGGTAAATTAACGCCTGTCACAATTGCCATTCGATGCTTATAATCAGTAAACAAATTTTGAAAAACATTAAACGGCGAACCAGCAAACAAATCACATAAAACTAATATTTGCTCATCTTTTGGTAAAGAATCAATAATTTCTTGAGCTCGCTTCTGTAAACTCTGTGGAGATTCGCCAGTTTCTATATGACATGTATAAAGCCACGGCTGATCTCCAAATATCATCTGACTAGCCTGCTTCATTCCATCTGCGAACATACCATGTGAAGCCAAAATTAATGATGTCATAGTACTATTGTAACATATTAACAACATTAATGTCATATATCCCCCCCCGCCCCCAACATAATCTAACTCACAAACTACAAACATTCAAACACTATCTACCAAATGAACAGAAATAAAATCATAGTTTTTAGACATTTTATTCAGAGTTTACTTCACAGGACAACATTAAACTTTCTCACTTCATGATATAATCAGAATATGATTAAATTAGCTGGAAAAGCTGTATCTGGCGGTATTGGTTTTGGCAAAGCTTTTGTTATAAAAAATGTTAATTTAGATATCAAAACTCAGTATAAAGGTCAAACTGAGGAATTAAAAGCTCTCAATTTAGCTTTAAATAAAACCGATGAACAACTACAAACCATTTATAAAAAAGCTGAAATTGAACTAGGTAAAGCTAATGCCGATATAATAGATATTCAAAGAACTATGTTATTTGATCCTGAATTTCTATCACAAATAAAAATGAATATAAATCAAGGTCAAACCGCAAAAGACGCTGTGCTAGAAACTGGACATAATATGGCAGAAATTTTTGCCAATCTAGACGATAATTATATGAAAGCCCGAGCCATTGATATTCGCGATATAACTAATAGAATTACTAAAAATATTTTAGGTATTGATATTAACTGGCAAATAACCGAAGATTCAATTATTTTTGGGAACGAAATAACACCAGCTGACACATTAAGTTTAGACACTAGTAAAATTAAAGGCATCGTCTCTAAAGTTGGCTCAAACACTTCTCATAGTGCTATTCTAGCTCGTAATTTAGGCGTGCCTTGTATAATAAATGTAGCTGATTTAAATATTGATAGAATAATAGTTGGTCAAGAAGTAGCTATTGATGCTGGAACTCAATATATTTATTTTGAACCTTATCCTAATATAAGAAAGGCCTTAAAAAAATTATCCATTGAATTAGCTGAGAAATTTGAACTGCTTCTGAAATTAAAAAATGTTCCGGCTATAACCAAATCAAAAAAACATATTGAAGTGGCAGCAAATATTGGCGGAACTGATGAAATACAAGCTGTTTTAGATAATGGCGCCGAAGCCATAGGGCTTTATAGAAGTGAATTTTTATTTATTGGTCGTGCCGCTCCACCTAGCGAAGAGGAACAATTTACAGCCTTTTCAAAAGTAGTTAAAGCTATGTCTGGCAAGCGAGTTGTTATTAGAACTATTGATATAGGTACTGATAAAATAGCCGATTATTTAAATTTACCCCATGAAGAAAACCCAGCTTTAGGCTATAGAGCCATCCGCATTTGTTTTGACCAATTAGATATTTTTAAAACCCATCTTAGAGCTATTTTAAAAGCTTCAGCTTTTGGTCAAGTCGCTATTATGTTTCCCATGATTGCATCTAGCTGGGAGGTTAGAAGAGCTAAGGAAATTTTACAACTTGTGCACAAACAACTAATTAAAGAGGGTATTAAAATTGGTAAATATGAAATAGGCATTATGATAGAAACACCAGCCGCAGCTATAACTAGCGATGAATTAGCTAAAGAAGTTGATTTTTTCTCAGTTGGCACAAATGATTTAACCCAGTATACACTAGCTGCTGATAGAGGATCTCCAGCTATGGATAAATATATTAATCCTCACCATCCTGCCATTTTAGAGCTTTTACGCTTAGTAGCTCATAACGCCCATACTAACGGTATATGGGCTGGAATATGTGGCGAATTGGCTGGTGATTTTGAATTAACTAGTTTTTTTATAAAAATAGGTATTGATGAATTATCAGTTTCAGCACCCAAAGTCTTAGAATTAAAGGACAAAATAATAAATCATAAATAGTAAATTTGCCACACTAAAATTATATAACAGTGCTAGACTGGTATGTAGTAGAGTTATGCAATAATCTAGTGAAATATTTTGAAAGGATAAAAATGACAGTAGAAATTAAACACATAGTTAAAGATGAATTAGGTATTCACGCTCGTCCAGCTGGTGAATTAGTTAAGCAATTAGCTAATGTTAACAGTGATGTTACTTTGGAAAGTAACAACAAAAATGGCAACGCCAAATCAATTATGTCAATTATGTCATTAGCTGTTAAACAGGGCGATGATATCGTATTTACAATTAGCGGCAGTGACGAAAAAGAAGTAGCTAGTCAACTAGAATCTTTTTTGAAAGAGAATTTTTAATCACCTTTTCACTCAAACCTAATTTTTTAGCCCTTTGAGCAGCTGCTCCTAAAGTTAGTGTAGATCCAGCAATAGTATCGGTGTTATTGATTTTAGCTTTTCTATTTTTAACTAATACTGGCAAATCACCTATTTTATAATTGCCATCCGGCATACCAGTTGCTTCCATGGCATCTGTAACTAAAGCCACAGCTGTTTGTTCAGTTTTATAATCAGAAAATAAATCAAAGGCCAATTTAACCACCGAATCTGCTATATGCCAGCCGTCATTAATTATTTCAACCGTTAATCTGTTACCTTTTTTATACCAATCTCTAGCCGCCATAATCGGCCCTGGTTGACGATGATTGATTCCACCCATAGCATTAAATAAATGGGTAAAATTACTTGCCCCAGACTCTAAAGCTTGCCAAGTTTGTTCATAATTAGCATCTGTATGCCCAATAGATGCCACAATTTGACGCGATTTTATATATTCTATAGCTTTTATACCGCCATCTAATTCTGGTGCTAAAGTAATCTGAGCTATTTGACCATCCCCTGTATCAATTAAATCTTTCACAAAAGCTATATCGGGATTGGACAAATACTTAATATTATGAGCACCTTTATACAAAGGCGAAATAAAATTGGCTTCTAAATGAATGCCTAAAATATCATCTCTTTGTCGAGAAATCTCAGATAAAGCCGCCACACGCATTAAAAGCTTATCTCGACTAGATGTAACTAATGATAGAATATGATACTTAGTGCCAGATTTTTTATGCGGTGCTAAAGCTATGTCTAAGGCTGCTAAGCCATCTGTTTTGTTTTTAATAAATCTATCAGCCACACTATCATTTGATAAACCACCACCACCATGAAAATGGTTATCAATCATTATATTTGGCATAATCTATACTATAAAATCAAATACTTTTTTAAAATTATATACCCTGCCATTTAGGTTTATTCAAATAAGCCCATTTATAATATGATCTATACCGCAATTTGCTAGCCGCCGCATCATCAACAATTATAGTCACATGAGGGTGTAACTGAATAGCTGAAGCTGGTGAAGCAGCCGTTACGGAACCTTCCACAGCTTTAACTATAGCATCAGATTTATTTTCCCCAAAAGCTAAAAGTACTATATGACGAGCATCCATAATAGTGCCTATACCTTGTGTTATACAATGAATAGGCACTTCATCAATAGAATTAAAAAAACGAGAATTATCCTCTCTGGTTTGCTCAGTTAAGGTTTTAATGCGAGTACGGGAAGCTAAAGACGAACCTGGTTCATTAAAACCAATATGACCGTCAGTACCCACTCCTAAAATTTGCACATCAACACCGCCAGCAGCTTTAATTTTTACTTCATAGTCATCGCCAGATGTCGCCAAATACTTCATATCACCTGAAGGTAAATGAACTTTACGAGGATTTAAACCAATTTGTTTAATTACATTTTTAGAAATAAAATTTGTATAACTTTCAGGATGCCCTTTCGGTAAACCAACATATTCGTCCAAGGCAAAACCTTGAACTTGCGAAATGTCTATTTTATCATTAGCCACTATATTAGCAATATGCTTATACATCATAACTGGCGTGGAACCAGTGGCTAGACCCCAAACCGCATTGGGTTTTTGTCGAACAACATCTACAAATATATTTGCCGCCAATTTAGTTGCATCATTTTTACTATGAACTATTATTACCTCAGCCATATCAATATTTTAGCATAAATCAAGTCTTTATTTTTTGGCAATAAGGACATATATGTGTACCCCGTCCAGCTACTTTAATCTTAATAATTCGGCTAGAACGATTTTGAAACAAACATCTAGGACAAAGTTGTCCTTCGCGCCTAAAAACCTTGGCAAATTTTAAATAAGACCCTCTATTACCTAAAGAATCAACATAATTTCTAGCTGTTGAACCTCCATGCTTAATAGATAATTTCATAACCTTAATAATGTTCGCTAACAAATTATATAATTGTTTATCTGATAAATTATTGACTTTTTGTAAAGGGTGAATTTTAGACATCCATAAAGATTCATCAGCATATATATTACCCACTCCAGCTAAAACTGTTTGATCTAAAATAGAAGCTTTTATATTAGAGTTTTTATGTCGTTTAATACGACTAATAAACTCTTCAAAAACTATTTTATCAGGCGTAGTATTATACGCTTTATAATCTGATTCTGTTTTAAACGGCTCAGGACCAAGTTTTTTAATAAATTCGAAAGTATTCAAACTATTAGTCTTAATTAATTTAATCCAACCAAACATTCTTTGATCAT
This sequence comes from Candidatus Opitulatrix roisinitermitis, assembly GCA_031288055.1. Classification (GTDB taxonomy): domain Bacteria; phylum Actinomycetota; class Actinomycetes; order Actinomycetales; family Bifidobacteriaceae; genus Opitulatrix. Next base: position 5,830 of record JAITSD010000069.1, read on the forward strand.
TAAAAAATAATTTATAATTATCCGATAAAGTAAAAATTATTCTACTGGAACTGTCAGGCAATTTACCAATTAATGAATTTGTAGGATGCCCACCAGCCCAATTTTGCGAATTTGATATATTTGCTAGAATATCGTTATTAATTTTTTGTCGTAAAACTAACTGCCCTGTCATTTTCAGATGAATTAATAATGAAAAACCACTATTTAAATTGATTATTAAAAGTTTTGCTCGTCTTTGTAAACCAATAATTTTAGCCCCTAAAATATGGCTTGACAAATCACTACTAGATATTTGCCAAGATTTTGCAGTCAAAATACCAACAGCTTGAATTTGACAATTGACAATTCTGCGTGCTAGTCCTCTTTTTATAACTTCAACTTCTGGTAACTCTGGCATAAATATACTAAAACCTATTAATCAATTCTAACTACAGTTCTCCTAAAATTTGTTTTAACTCAAACAAAGTTTGCACTCTAACCAACTTAGCACGCACATTACGGCCTATAGAATAACCTTTGAAATACCAAATTAAATATTTTCTTAAATTCTTTATAGCTAATAATTCACTATCAAAGTAATCAATTAACATATTAGCTTGCTGCAAAATTAAATAATTAATTTGCTTATAAGCTTTAATTTGAAGTATTCGATCCAATTTATCAAACTCAGTGGTTAAAACCGATGACAAATTAGTCGCTAAATCAGTTAACCCTATAGTTTGAGCAATACTAGCAAAAATCCAAGGACGCCCTAAAGCCCCTCTACCAACAGCTATACCGTCAACACCAGTTAAATCAAAAGCTTTTTTAGCGTCATTTGGAGTCTTTATATCGCCATTGCCAAAAACCTTAATTGATAAACGTTTTTTTAAATCAGCTATTTTAGACCAATCAGCTTGTCCTTTATACATCTGTTTTAAATACCTTGCATGTAACGTTACCATTTTGCAACCTAAATCTTCAGCAATTAACCCAGCCTGAATATAAGTTATATTACTTTCGTCAATACCTAGACGCAATTTAACTGTTATAGGAACTTTTCCGTTAGCTACTTTAACAGCCTCGGCAATTATTTTACTATATAAGCTTTTATTTGCTGGAATCATAGCTCCACCACCCGATTTAGTAATTTTCTTAACTGGACAACCAAAATTTAAATCAATTTGATCAGCTAAATTATTTTCTACTATTAAATTAACCGCTGAGGCTATATCATTGGGAAACTTACTAAAAATCTGAATACAGCGATATTTTTCTTTAGGTGAAAAATAAGCTAAACTTTTAGCTTTAGGGTTATTTTCTACCAAAGATCTAGCATTAACCATTTCACTAATTAAAAAAACCTGATCATAAAAACCCTGACACAAAAGTCTATATGGTGAATTAGTTAATCCTGCCATAGGTGACAAAGTAAATTTATAATTTGGCAGCATTAAATATTATAAGTTATCCCATAAATAACTTTTTATTTTATCTAAACTAAGTCTAATTTGCTCCATAGTATCTCTTTTTCTAATTGTAACACAATTATCATCTAAGGAAGCGAAATCATAAGTTATACAAAAGGGTGTGCCAATCTCATCATGCCGTCTATAACGACGGCCGATAGCTCCCGAATCATCATAATCTATATTCCAAATACCTCTTAAATCAGCAGCAATTTTATTGGCTTTAGGAGCTAATTGTTCATTTTTTGATAAAGGTAAAATTGCTGCTTTAAAAGGAGCTAATCGTTTATCAATTTTTAAAACTATTCTTTTATCAACTCCACCTTTAGTATTAGGTGCTTCATCCTCAGAATAAGCTTCAATTAAAAAAGCCATTAAAGATCGTGTTAATCCAGCCGCTGGTTCTATAACATATGGAAAATACTTTTCTCCAGTAGTTTGGTCAAAATAAGTTAAATCTTTATTAGAGCTTTGGCTATGAATTTTTAAATCAAAATCACCCCTATTAGCTATACCCTCTAATTCACCCCATTGATCACCTTGCCAACCAAATTTATATTCTATATCAACAGTTTTTTTAGAATAATGTGACAATTTAGCCTTTGGGTGTTCAAAAGTCCGTAAATTATTAGGTGAAATACCTAAATCCTTGTACCAATTTAATCTTTGTTCTAACCAATAATTAAAATATTTATCACTTGTTTTAGGATGAACAAAAAACTCCATTTCCATTTGTTCAAACTCTCTAGTTCTAAAAATAAAATTGCCAGGCGTTATCTCATTGCGGAACGATTTACCTATTTGAGCAATCCCGAAAGGTATTTTTTGTCGACTTGTAGTTTGTACATTACTAAAATTAATAAAAATACCTTGAGCGGTTTCTGGCCTTAAATAATGCAAACCGCTAGCATCCTCCACAGGCCCTAAATAAGTTTTTAACATCATATTAAAGTCACGAGGTTTGGTCCATTTACCTTTTGTCCCACATTCTGGACAAACTATATCAACACTGCTATCTGGTAATTTGCCATATTTTAATTTATAAGCCTCCTCTAATTGATCATATCTTTGTCTTTTATGACACTGTAAACACTCAGTTAAAGGATCATTAAAAACTCCAACATGACCAGAAGACACCCAGACTTGACTTGGTAAAATTACTGCTGAATCTAATCCAACTATATTTTGACGAGACAAAACTATATTTTGCCACCAAAGTCGTTTAATATTTTCTTTTAACTCCACACCTAATGGTCCATAATCCCAAGCTGATCGTGTACCACCATAAATCTCACCAGACGGATAAACAAAACCGCGCCTTTTAGCTAAAGATACAACTTTTTCTAAAATACTTTCAGACATAAGTTTATAAGCCTTTTATATCAGTTTACAAGACTAATACTAGCCTCATTTATTCATCGGCTGTAGCTACAAAAGCATAATCATCATCTAAAACTTTATTTTGAGCTAAGTTAGGATATAATGTAACTTTTAACTCTTCTCTTATATCAGCTTTAGAATTATGATAAACTGGCAAACCAGTACCTGATGGAATTAAATTACCAATAATTACATTCTCTTTCAACCCATCCAAAGAATCATCAGTTGATTCAATAGCTGCTTGAGTCAAAACTCTAGTAGTTTCTTGGAAAGAAGCCGCCGAAAGCCATGATTTAGTTGCTAAAGAAGCTTTAGTTATACCCATCAACTCTGGACGACCAGTAGCTGGTTTTTTACCTTGTTTAACAGCTTTACGATTAACATTTTCAAACTCGGTTCGATCAGCTAATTGTCCAGGGATTAAATTAGTATCCCCAGAAGTTAAAATAGACACATATTTTAACATTTGCCTAACAATCACTTCAATATGCTTATCATTAATTGATACTCCTTGTGAACGATAAACCTCTTGAACTTGCTCAAGTAAAAATATTTGAGCCTGACGAGGACCCAAAACCCATAAAATCTTTTTAGGATCCACTGGACCCTCACAAAGTTTTTGTCCAGCTTTAACTTTATCATCTGACTTAACCAATAATTCGCTTCTCTTAGAAATAACTGATTGTTCAGATGACAAATTTTTATCATCAGGCGTAATTGTTACAACATAGCCTATAGATGAATCTTCTATTTTTACTTGACCGTCAAATTCAGCAATAGGAGCCTCGCCTCTTGGTGTTCTAGCTTCAAAGAGTTCAGTTACCCTAGGCAAACCTTGTGTTATATCGCCACTTGAACCAGCCACACCACCTGTATGGAAAGTTCTCATAGTTAACTGTGTACCAGGTTCACCAATAGATTGAGCAGCCACAATTCCAACTGACTCGCCCACATCAACTCTTTTGCCGGTTGCCATAGATCTACCATAACAAGCCGCACAGGCACTCTTTTGAGATTGACAAGTTAAAAGAGATCTAACTTTAACCTCTTTTATACCAGCTTTTAAAAATCGATTAATCAAATCTAAAGAAATATCTTGATTAGCTTTAGCAATAAGATTACCCTTATCGTCTTTAACTTCTTGTGCTAGAGTTCTAGCATATATTGATGTCTCTAAATGGACTTCTTTACCATTTTGAGATTCTAAAGGAATAGCTAAAGATCTTTTAGTTTTACAATCATTTTCCAAAATAATCACATCTTGAGAAACATCCACTAAACGACGAGTCAAATAACCTGAGTCAGCTGTTCTTAAAGCCGTATCTGCCAAACCTTTTCTAGCACCATGCGAAGCAATAAAATACTCCAAAACTGATAAACCTTCATCATAATTTGATTTAATAGGACGCGGAATAATTTCCCCTTTTGGATTAGATACTAAACCTCTCATACCAGCAATTTGGCGAATTTGCATCCAGTTACCTCTAGCACCTGAAGTTACCATTTGTTTAACTGTATTATTTTCAGGGAAATTGTCAATCATAGACTCTGCTACTTCCTCTGTAGCTTGTGTCCACAAATCAATTAACTCCTCTCGTCTTTCTTCATCAGTTATTAAACCATTATCATATTGAGAGTGAATTTTTAAAGCCTGTTTTTCATAACCAACTAAAATCTTCGATTTGTCTTCTGGTGCAGCCACATCAGAAAATGAAATAGTTACACCTGATCGACTCGCCCATTTAAAACCAGTATCCTTTAAAGCGTCCAAAGAAGCATTGACTTGAACAGTCGAATAATTAGCTGATAACTTATTAACAATATCGTCTAATAATTTTTTACCCACTTGAATATTGGCATACGGAAAATTAGTTGGCAAACATTCATTAAAAATAGTTCTACCAAAAGTTGTTTCCACAACCGCAGACGAACCAGCTTTAATATCTAAATCTGTTTCACCTAAATCAGAATAATTAGTATCAGGATAAAATGAATCAATTTTAATTTTACATTTAGCATTAATATCTAATTGTCCCAAATCATAAGCCATTTGAGCTTCGTCAACTGACGAAAAAGCTCTACCCTCTCCTTTAACTTTTGATTTAATCGCAGTTATATGATACAAACCTATAATCATATCTTGGGTAGGCACAGTTACAGGATTACCATCAGCTGGTTTTAAAATATTATTAGCACCTAACATCAAAACTCTAGCCTCAGCCTGAGCCTCAACACTAAGCGGCAAATGTACAGCCATCTGATCACCATCAAAATCAGCATTAAAAGCCGTACAAGCTAGTGGGTGTAAAGCCACAGCCTTACCTTCAACTAATTGTGGTTCAAAAGCTTGTATTCCTAAACGGTGCAAAGTTGGAGCTCTATTTAATAAAACAGGGTGTTGTTTTATAACCTCTTCCAAAACATCCCAAACCACAGGGTAAACTCTTTCAATCATACTCTTGGCTTGTCGTTGATTGGTGGCATGTTGTAAAGAAATTAGTCTTTGTTCCACAAATGGCCTAAATAATTCTAAAGCCATATCTTTTGGTAAACCACACTGATGCATTTTCAAAGTTGGACCAACCACAATCACACTTCGACCAGAATAATCAACCCTTTTACCCAATAAATTCTGTCTAAAACGACCTTTTTTGCCTTTTAGCATATCAGAAATAGACTTTAGGGGTCTACCTGATGGCGTTGTTACAGCATGACCTCTACGACCATTATCAAATAAAGCATCAACTGCTTCTTGAAGCATACGTTTCTCATTATTTATAATTATTCTTGGGGCTGATAAATCAAGCATTTTCTTTAAACGGTTATTTCTGTTTATGACTCTGCGATATAAATCATTTAAATCAGAAGTAGCAAATCTGCCACCATCTAATTGCACCATAGGTCTTAAATCAGGCGGTAAAACGGGTACAGCATCCAACACCATAGCTGTTGGATCATTTTTAGATTCAATAAATGCATTAACCATTTTTAAACGCTTAGACAATTTTAAATTTCTAGAATTATTACCTTCAGTTATTTCAGTTTGTAAATCAGAGGCATTCTTTTTCAAATTCAAATTTTGCAGACAAGTTTTAATAGCTGAAGCTCCTATATCAGATGTAAAATACTCATCATACCTATCCTCTAAAGAATTTCTTAAAACCTCATCATCTAAAATTGTATGTTCTTCCAAACTTTTAAAAGTTTGCCAAACGATTTGTAACCATTGAACTTTATCATCAGCTGCTTTTTTAATTCTTTCAACAGCTCGACGATTAGCACTTCTCAAACGAGTTAATTCATTGCCTTTTTTACCAGCCTTTTTAGCTTCAGCAATTTCCTCAGCTATATAAACAGCTCTGGCTTCCACATCTTTATCTTTTTCAGCCAAAATAATTTTTATTTCATTGTTAAGTTCTTTTTGTAAAAGAGGTATATCTTTTTTAATTAATTCACTTTTTACATCAACCACTAAATAACTTTGAAAATAAATAACTTTTTCAATATCTTTAACTGGTATATCAAGCATATAAGCCAATCTTGATGGCACTCCTTTAAAATACCAAATATGTGTTACAGGAGCAGCTAATTGTATATGACCCATTCTTTCACGGCGAACCTTAGAACTAGTAACTTCCACTCCGCATCTTTCACAAACTATGCCTTTAAATCTAACTCTTTTATATTTGCCACACGAACATTCCCAATCATGTGTAGGACCAAAAATTTTCTCACAAAATAATCCATCGTGTTCTGGCTTGAGAGTTCTATAATTTATAGTCTCTGCTTTCTTAACCTCGCCATGTGACCAACTATGTATATTATCTAAATTAGCTAGTGACAATCGAACAGTATTAAAATCAGTAACAGCAACCATTTTAAATCTCCTTTAATGTTATTTGTTCGGTTGGATCTACTTTAAAATCTGCCTGAGTAGTTTCCTCTTTAGCAGACACATAAATATCTTCTTGCATATTAGTTAAATCTATTGGTTTATTTTCCCTATCAAGTACTTCAACATTTAAAGCTAAAGACTGCATTTCTTTATTTAATACCCTAAAGGATTCTGGTACACCAGCTGGCGGAATATTTTCACCTTTAACTATGGATTCATAAGTTTTTAAACGACCATCAACATCATCTGATTTAGAAGTCATCATTTCGTGCAAAACATTAGCAGCACCATAGGCTTCTAAAGCCCAAACCTCCATCTCACCAAATCTTTGACCACCAAACTGAGCTTTACCGCCCAAAGGCTGTTGAGTTATCATAGAGTAAGGACCAATTGAACGGGCGTGAATTTTATCATCAACTAAATGATGCAATTTTAACACATACATATAACCCACGCTAATTGGTTCGGGAAAAGGCTCGCCTGTTCTCCCGTCAAAAAGCTGAGCTTTACCAGTATCAGCCACTAACTTTTCACCATCCGAATTAGGTAAAACGCTATTCAACAAGCCTTTTATAACGTCCGAATTAACCCCATCAAACACAGGCGTAGAAACCTTAGTGCCAGCTTTAGCCAAAATAGCATTTTTAGGAACCTTAGTTTTCCATTTATCATCTTTAGTTTTATCTAACTTTAAATCCCAACCGTTCTTAGCGATCCAACCCAAATGAACTTCTAAAACTTGTCCTAGATTCATACGACCAGGCACACCTAACGGATTCAAAATAACATCAATGGGAGTACCATCAGCTAAAAATGGCATATCTTCAACTGCTAATATTTTAGAAATAACGCCCTTATTACCGTGTCTACCAGATAATTTATCACCAGGAGTAATTTTTCGTTTATTAGCAATATAAACCCTGACTGACTGGTTAACATCAGCAGGCAAATCGTCGCCAGCTTCACGAGACAATTCCCTAACGCCAATCACTGTACCAGCTTCACCATGCGGAACTTTCAAAGAAGTATCTCTAACTTCTTTTTGTTTTTCTCCAAAAATAGCTCTTAACAATCTCTCCTCAGGCGTAAGATCTGTCTCACCTTTAGGAGAAACTTTGCCCACAAGTATATCACCAGGATTCACCTCTGCTCCGACTCTAACAATACCTTTATCATCTAAATTAGCTAAAGTTGATTCTGAAACATCTGGTAAATCGCGAGTAATTTCCTCCTCACCCAATTTAGTATTTCTAGCATCAACATCGTATTCCTCAATATGTATGGAAGTTAAAGTATCATCTTGAACTAACCTATTAGATAAAATAATAGCATCTTCAAAGTTATAACCCTCCCAACTCATAAAAGCCACTAATAAATTCCTGCCCAATGATAATTCCCCATCTTTTGAAGCTGGACCATCAGCCAAAATATCGCCTATAGCTATCCTGTCGCCAGCTTCCACAACCACCGTATGATTGATGCAAGTAGTTTGATTAGCTCTTTGAAATTTATTTGTTTTATAAACAGTACTTGTTTCATCATCATTTTCCACCACTATTTCATCAGCACTACAAGACTTTACAACACCTGATTTAGTGGCTAAAAGCACATCTCCAGCATCTATAGCAGCCCTAGATTCAATACCTGTTCCAACATACGGAGCTTCAGTTTTTATTAAAGGCACTGCTTGGCGCTGCATATTGGCCCCCATTAAAGCTCTATTAGCATCATCATGTTCTAAGAAAGGTATTAAAGAAGTTCCCACAGACACCATTTGCTGCGGCGAAACATCCATATAATCTACCACTGATGGATCAACATCATCTGCTTCACCATTTTTGTCTCTAACCAAAACTGTTTGTTCACTAAATCTACCATCTTTATCTAATTCCTGATTGGCTTGAGCAATTATAAAATTAGCTTCCTCATCAGCTGTCAAATAGTCTACATCGTCAGTAACTTTACCATCAACAACTTTGCGATATGGCGTTTGAATAAAGCCAAAAGAATTGACTTTAGCATAAGATGCTAAAGAGCCCACTAGGCCGATATTAGGACCTTCTGGCGACTCAATAGGACACATTCTGCCATAATGAGAAGCGTGGACATCCCTAACCTCCAAAGACGCTCTTTCTCTAGATAACCCGCCAGGGCCTAAAGCCGATAAACGACGACGGTGAGTTATAGCTGCTAAAGGATTATTCTGATCCATAAACTGACTAAGTTGTGAAGTTCCAAAAAACTCTTTTAACTGAGTTATAATAGGTCTAGCATTTATTAACGATTGTGGTGTGATAGTTTCAATATCTTGCGTATCCATTCTTTCTTTAACGACTCGTTCAATTCTAGTTAAAGCAATCCTCATTTGGTTTTGAATTAACTCAGCACAACGCCTAACCCTTCTATTACCAAAATGATCAATGTCATCAGTGGTAATTCTAACTGGCTTAGAAATATCAACAAAATCAGCTTGGTAAGTCTCTTTACCTGAATGCATAGCACATAAATATTGCACAATACCTATTATGTCATCACGAGTTATAGTAGTCTGCTCAATTGGAGAAGTTATACCTAATTTTTTATTCAATTTATAACGACCTATTTTACTAAGTGTATACCTTTTAGGATCAAAAAATATATTATCCAATAACATCATACCAGCTTCAGGGTTAGATGGTTCACCAGGTCTAGCATTTTGATAAACCGCCTCTAAAGCTTGCTCTTTAGTCAAATCATAATTTTTCTCTAACGCTCTACTAACAATTGGGTATTGTCCAAAATATTTATTAATATCATCATTAGTTAAACCAACAGCTTTTAAAAACTGTATTAAGCCTTGGCGACGTTTTTTATCAACTCTAACAGCTAAATTATCTTTGCGATCAATTTCAAACTCTAACCACGAACCACGAGTTGGCACAATTCGGACTGAAAAAAGCTCTCTATCGTTGCCTTTTTGTATAGCCTTTTCAAAATAAACACCTGGTGAACGAGCTATTTGGGTTAACACAACTCTTTCAGCTCCATTAAACACAAATGAAGCTGTATCAGTCATAAGTGGAAAATCACCAAAAAAAACTGTTTGCTTTTTTCTAATATCGCGTTTAATATCATGAAACTCTGCTTTAACATATAAAGGAGCAGCATAAGTTAAACCTTTAATCTTACATTCTTGCACACTATATGGTGGCTGTTCTAAAATAGGCTCCGAAAAAGTCAATTCCATTCTACTCTGATCATCGCCGATTGGTGAAAATTCAGCGAAAATCTCTTCAAAACCGCTGTTTTTGCTAATAGCATCATCAATTAATCCAGCTTCAACTCTTTGTTTCCATCTATGATTACCAACTAACCAATCAAAACTATTTCTTTGTAAGTCAAGCAAATGGGGAATAGCAATAGGACTATGGATTTTGCCAAAAGATATTCTTGAAGCTATTCTTTCATCTTGGGTTCTAGGATTTTGGCTTTTATTATCTTTATTAAGGGATTTGTCTGAAGTAGTCAAGAGCTTCCTTTCATTTGTGATTATAACAATTTTATTCTCACTCTCTCGACCGCTATTTATCTAAAAGAGCTATATTTATAGTCTACATATATATATCTAATAAGTCAAGCAAAATTATTCAAATAAAAAACAACCATGATAACCTTAGAATATGGAGGAAGCAATAACTAAAAACTCGCGTAAATCTGGCGGTGGAAAGCCTAACATAATTTTGTATGGCACCTTTTTGCCTTTAACTAAACAGATTTTAGCTAAAATAATTGGCTATCTTAGTCAATATTGCCAAATTCAAATTTTCCTACTTTATAAAAATGATGACAAAATTGATAAAAAAATTCGTTATCAATGGTTAACCAATAATTTAAATGGTTTGACAGAAATTAAAATTACCACTTTAAAACTAGCAGATTGGAAATTATCTAAATATCAATCCTCGGGAAACATAATAGTCAATCTTGACAAGTTCAGTGAAATTGATAGCCAAACATTTTTTCAGAATCCTTTGAAATGTTATAATTATTTACCTAATAGTATAAGATCTTATTTTCATAAAAAAGTTTTATTAATTGGAACAGAATCAACTGGCAAAACCACTTTAGCAATTAAATTGGCTAGATTTTATAACACAGAATATGTCCCTGAAATTGGCCGATATATCTCAGAAAGAGTTGGCGATACTATGGAAATGACTGCTGATAATTATGTGGAAATACTGCTCAAACACTCTTTAGAGTTCAAAACTCGCAACGAAGCAGCTAATAAAATTATATTTGCTGACACCGATTGTATTGACACTCTTTTTTGGTATGAAGTGACTTTTCCTAAAATTAATCAAACTATCAAAAATATAAGTTTAGCTTTGAGAGAAACTTATGACACTATTATTTATTTACATCCCACAAATCAATGGATTGCCGACAATATACGCCAGTTTGGTAAGAATAGACATTGGCATAACCAAAAATTATTACAAATGATTAAAAAAGCTTACCCTAACAGTCCTATTTATGAATTGTCTGGATCCTATAATGAAAACTATCAAAAGGCTTTATCAATAGTTAAAAAATTATTAACTCCATAATTAAAAAAATCACAATTTATTCACCTTGATGAAATAATTGCATACTAAGAAGTTAAATCTGGACGAAATTTTTTAGTTCGACAAATTGAATTGTCTTTTCTATATTGAACAATTTTTTTATGATTACCATTAACTAAAACTTCCGGCACAACTAGATTTTGCCAAACTCTAGGGCGAGTATAAGAATCATATTCCAAAAGATTCTCAACTAACGATTCTTCTGTTAGCGACTCGCTATTGCCCAAAACACCAGGTATTAACCTAACAGCTGACTCTAAAATAACCAATGTGGCTACTTCTGAACCAAATAAAATATAATCACCTATAGAATATTGTAAAACTTCATGATTAGCTTTGGCATAATAGTCAACAATTCTTTCATCATAACCCTCAAACCGCGAATTCAAAAAAACTAAATGTTTTATTTTAGATAACTTTTTAGCATCAGTTTGTTTATACTGATAACCTCTAGCCGTAGGAATAATTAAAACACTATCTGGTTTTATAACGCTATCTATAGCTTTTTGTGCCACATCTGGTCTCAAAATCATACCAGACCCACCGCCGTATGGCGTATCATCCACCGATTTATGAATCCCTATACCAAAATCGTGTAAATCAATCACATTTATATCAATTATTTTATTTTTAAAAGCTTTAGCAATTAATGACAATTCTAAAGGTTTGAAATAAGCAGGCAAATAAGTTATTATATCAATTTTCATATTGCAAATCTAATAACCCCTCTGGTAAATCTACCACAATAAACTTTTTTTCAACATTAACCACAGGCACTATATCTTTCACAAAAGGTACTATATGATTAGAAAAAATTATTTTATGCTGAATTGTACTCAAATCAATATTATCTATAACACCTAATTTATCGCCTTTTTTATCTAAAACCATAAAACCTAAAAGAGTGCTAAGGTGCCAGATATTTTCTTTAGTATAATCATAATTAAATTCATCTGATCTATCATCCGTGTTTATAAAAACCTCTTTACCAACCAAGCTTTTAACTTTATCCACATCGTCAAAATCTTTAAATTTACACAAAACTTTATTTTTAGTAATTGTTACTTTATCAACTTTAAAATTACCTAAACTATTAACTAATAATATATTATCTGGACTAAATCGAACATAAGGCATATC
>JAITSD010000078.1 GCA_031288055.1 Candidatus Opitulatrix roisinitermitis
ATTAGAATTAGTTATACCAAAAATATACAGTAAAATAAAATAAAATAACTCGCCACCCAACATTATAACTAAAATGATATAATTAGCTTATAAAAATGACACTTATAATTTTAATTTTAAAATTTTAAAAATAATTAATTTTTAAACGCATTTTTAAACACTTTTAAAACTACTACTTTGTGCTGCCACCCTTTAAGTTAACAAATTTAAATATTTTCTAACAATTTTATTAGAAAGATATTAAGCTAATTAACTGTTTTTTTTTTGGAATAATTTTAGTATGAATATTAAAAAATATGGTGTTGTAATTAGTGCATTTTTATTAGCAATTTTAGGATTTATTAATAGTTGTTTCACTCAAGTTAATGCGGCTCCATCATCTACGGTTTTGCCAGTGGCTAAAGGCGGCACAGGAGCAAATTCAGCAAGCGGAGCTAGAACTAATTTAAACGCTCAGGAAACTTTGGTTAGCGGCACAAATATTAAAAGCGTTTTTAATAATTCTTTATTAGGTTCAGGGAATATAACTGACTTTGTCTATTCTACCAACTTAAATTATGGACAAAAAACTTATTTTTCTATTAACACTGAAAAAACAGTTAATAATATAACTTTTTCTTATTCCAAAAGAACTATCTCCTTTATGCAAAGGCATTGGTCTGCAAGCTACTTACAAACTCATACCAGTGATAATACAACATCCATTTTATCAAAATATACCTATAATGATAGCGAAACAGCAGAATTTAAACTTCCTTATCTTATTTATGCATCCGGAAGAATTTTTAATGAATCATGGCAAGTGTTTGACATAGTTTTAACACTTAATGGTAATAATGGATTAACTGTAAAAATGGAAAGAATTGAGTAAAAAAATCTATAAAAAACTTCATAATAATTCTCGACTTTATAATAATTGTCTAGCTTGCCTTATTATTTGCTTTTTAGACTTCGTAATACGATAAGAATCCAGCATTTTTTGATAAGTTTGGCGTTTAATCCATAAATCTATTTGGTTGTTCTTTAGTTCTTGCATAACTGAAGTAAAATAATTTATAGCCGCTGTGGCATAAAACCAAGCTAATGCCATTTTAACATAATAACCATCCTGTTTAATATCACGAAACTTAGTTAAAATCGCGATTAATTTATCATCATTTATAAAGTTTTTCATTAAAAATACCACTGACCAACGAACAGTAAATTCGTCAGACAAAGTTAAACAATTCATAGCAAACTCCCACCAAGTTTTTATATCGGCAATATTTTTTAAGTCAATTATTACACAATCTATTTCAGCCCAATTATCCACCATTTTAAAATAGCCTAATAATAATTCTTGTTTTTGTTTAGGCTGTAATCTAGAATAATTAATAATTAATCCTAAAAGCAAAATTTCTTCATAAACAGTTTTATCTAAGCTCTTAGACAATTGTTTCACAGCTAAAAAATCATATTGTTTTGACAAAAATTTAGCTAATTGGCGCATATCAGGTATTCTAACACCTAATATTGTTTGTTTCGTTTTTATAATTTTCCTATGAAAATTAGCGTATTGTTCATTGCCTTGAGATAAATCATTTAATCGCTGCCTAATTTGCTTCATGTTAATTTAATTATATAGTAATTTATATTATTAGTTGTTTATAAATAAACGGCAAAGAATAAGGCATAATTATTGGTGGAGATAGGGGGACTCGAACCCCCGACCCACTGCTTGCAAAGCAGTTGCGCTACCAGCTGCGCTATATCCCCTTATTCGGTAATATATTTCGCCAAATCGTATTCGCCGTATTGAATACTTACTCATACGAGTTGTCAAAATATCTCATCCGAATTCCATTTAGTGATATATTTCGTCACTTATAACTTAGCGTACTAAATATTTGCTCACAAAAAAATTATTATCCATTATTTAATTTTCAGTTTATCAGATAAAGCTCAAAATCTACTTATAAAAAATATTTTTTACAAAATATAAATTATCATATATTGCACTGGTAATTGCAATTATTACTTAGTTAGTATCATCCCAAGGTATTTTTAATTCAGAGACAGATTGATATTTTTTATATAAAAAAACTAGACCTAACAAACTAACCACAAAAGACGCAAAAAAAATATTTTTCATATGTATATATTATCAGATAAAACACTATTTCCCCTTTTTTTATTTACAATCATTTCACCATTTTTACAAAAATAATTTACCATTATTTTACGATATCAATCAATCATATTCAATTACATCTGGAACCTTATAAACTATTTTTGAAAACTTTACTCGTCTTTTTATCTGATATGCCAATGCCCTAAAATATAGTGCGGAAAAGTGACACTTTTATTCTCTCAGTTTTCATCCACGAAAACGCTAAAAGACCTTGATTATTTATTCTAGTGTAAATCTTCCTAATATCTAATTCCTTTTGTAAGTCTTTCAACTGATGTATCCCTTGAATACGATTTAATCTTATTTCCTCTTTACGCTTAGCTCTTGTGCCATACATTATTGTTGCTTTTACCACATTACTCCTTTAACTATATTTTTGTACTATTATTTTTTGCAATTCTACAGCTTCCCTTTGTAACTTACCTCTTTCAACTGAAAAAACCGTATCAATTACTGTTTCAGCATTAGGGTCACGCTGTCCACCATTTACTATTTTGAAATCATTTTCAACTGCTGCCTGCCCCCGTCTTTCCCAATCAGCTAATTCCAATTTTATTTGTTCAAGTCGTATATATTCAGGTGAATGCTCTTTTTTTAATTATCTACCTAACAACCAAATAAATAAGCATAATGCTATCATTTATCCCCCTGTCTCATTTTCCATAATTTATATGCTAACTCGTCCATATCATTTTGAAAATCCTTGTTTATATGTCGTGTCCACCTCCATCTTTTCGCCATCCATACAGGTATTTTCACTCGTGGTAATCTTATTTTCATCTCTTTATGCTACCCACTCTTTATTTTTGAAAAAATGATAGTCATCAAATTCGTATATTTTCTTTTCTGTTAATTTCATAATTTTTTCCTTTCATATTTTAATTTTACACGCCTTTTAACTTTACCGCCTTACCTAAATTAATCTAACCCTTACCATATCATATAAGGTATTCTAAAAAAGTCTTTTTTTACCACCTGCGTTTTTTCTAGCTATAAAACTTTTATGATAAACTAAAAGCATTAATTAGAGTTTATAAAATAATTAATTTAGTTTTGTATTAATTCACAATTTTTACAAGCTTAATTTGTAATTAGGTTATTATAACAAAATAATTGGAGACACTTATGACAAATAAAATATGGTTATCGAATGAAGCCTACCAAAAATTAAAAGACGAATTAAAATATTTAACTGGCGAAAAAAGACAGAATATAAAAAAAAGAATTGCTGCTGCTAGAGCAGAAGGAGATTTAAAGGAAAACGGAGGATACCATGCTGCTAAAGAAGAACAGGGAAAAAACGAAGGTCGTATTAAAGAACTTGAATATAAATTAGCTAACGCCATAATTGATGCTCCTGTTAAAACTGATGAAATTAGTGCTGGCTCATTAATCTCGGCAAAAATAGATCAAATAAAGAAAAAGTTTATCTTAGGTTCGAGAGAAATTAAAGATACACTAAAAGACAATAGTATAGATGTTTATTCCCCCACTTCACCTATAGGACAAACTGTTCTAGGAGCCAAAGCAGGCGATAAGTTACAATATACTGCACCTAATGGTAAACAAATTGAAATTGAAATCCTAAAAATAGATATTATTTAATTAAAATTACCCAATATAATTAAATCTATAATTATATAATAAACCCATAAATATTAATTCCGTAAATTGTGTTTATAGGTTTTTAAAAACTCTAAATAATTGCTTTATTTATGTTGCTGCTCCCAAGCAGCTTGTTTAGCTGGATTACCAAATTTTTTCTTTTTATGGTTTTTAGATTTCTTTTTTACTTTACCGCCTAACATTTGCGAACCAAATGGCATTGGTTGACCTGATTGTTGAGCCTGTTGTAAAGCTAGTTGATCAGACAAATTATCAGGTGTAATAGCTTGATTAGGAAAATCTGCATCAGACATTGGCTTACCACCGGCCATATTTTTCATCATTTTAGACATAGCTTTAAATCTATCTAATAAATTATTTATTTCGCGATTGGATCGACCTGAACCTTTAGCAATTCTAATACGCCTTGCTCCATTAATTTGTTTAGGGTTAGCTCTTTCAAAAGGCGTCATAGATTGAACAATAGAAGTAAAAACTGTAATCTGTGAATCGTCGATTTGATTTAAAGCTTGTTTATGTTGAGAGAAACCTGGAATCAATGAAGCTAATTGTTTAATAGAACCCATTTTTTTTAACTGTTCCATTTGAATTAAAAAATCATTAAAATCAAAACCTTGACCACCTATTATTTTTTTTGCTAACTTGTCAGCTTGGTCTTCAGACATAGTATTTTCGGCTTTTTCAATCAGCGATAAAATATCACCCATATTTAAAATACGACCAGCTATTCTATCTGGATGAAAAACTTCTATGTCA
>JAITSD010000065.1 GCA_031288055.1 Candidatus Opitulatrix roisinitermitis
AAAGATATTTGACAAACTGATTCTATAACTACAATATCAACAATTGCAAAAACTTTGGGGTTTTGATTAGATATAACTTTTATTTTAGCTAAACCTCCTAAACTCTGGTTAGCTAAGACTTGTCCTGTTTGCAAATCAACTGTGACTATGTCTGGATTTAAAGAACTAAAATTAACCATTTTATCTCTGGTTGCACTTGGTAAAACTCTAGGCACTAATTGTGTTGTTTGACCCTTATTTATATTCAAGGATTCTGGTTTTACAATTATTGACTCAGCTAATGGATAAACTTTGATATTAACCACACTAGTTACTCCACCCACTACTGTGGTAGCTATAACCTGTGTTTGCCCTGCTGCCATAGCTGTTACAATACCCTTATTATTAATTGTAACAACACTGTCATCATTCGAATGATAATTAACCACTTTATTCACGGCATTAGATGGTAAAACCTTAGCAACTAATTGATAAGTTTGAGTTTCATCAAGCTCTAAACTAACTTGATTAAAATTAACACTTGTGGGAACAGGCTCCACAACCACAGTAACACTATCTATCAAACCGCCATCAGAAGTTATACCTTTTATGATAGTTTGTCCAGCATCTACTCCACAAACTTCACCTGTTTGACTAACTTTTGCCACAGTAATATCTGTTGATGAAAAAGTCACATTTTTATCTAAAGCATCCGTTGGAACTATAGATGATATTAATTGTACACAGGATAATTGTGACACAGTAAATTTTTTAGGACTTAAATTAAATGTTTCAACACCTTGCCAAACCGTAAATTTAGCCGTATCTGTAAAACCACCGTCAATAGTTGTAACAGTTATTGTAACTTGACCAGCCATATGAGCCGTGACTAAGCCTGTAGCATCAACTTCAGCTATTTGACTATTTGATGATGAGAAATTAACTAATTTAACACTTGCCCTATCAGGTAAAACCGTAGCAGTTAATTGACTCCTACCTCTCTGGCTATTTATACTATCAGCCTTAGGACTAAGTGACACACCAATAACTTTTGTACCAACAATAACATTTGCCACAGCTTGCCAACCACCATCATTAGTTGTAGCTTTTATAATCGTTTCACCAACATTTTTAGCTGTAACTAAACCGCTAGAATTAACTATAGCCACAGATTCATTAAAACTAATCCATGAAACTATTTTATTATTAGCATTAGTTGGTGTAACCACAGCTATCAACTGATTGACATTATTTGGCTCAATCACCACATTAGTTGGATTAACTGTTATTCCAGTAACAGACTGTGTCACAACTATTTTTGATGTAGCCTTAAAACTCCCATCAACAGTTGTAATAGTTATATCAACCTCTCCTCTAGTTATACCTGTGACCAACCCTATGGAATTAACTGTGGCTACAGAAATATCTGACGATTGATATGCCACCGCTTGATCAGCAGCATCACTTGGTGAAATAGTTTTAGTCAGCTCAATAGTTTGGTTATTTTTAATAGTTACAGATTTAGGACTAAGCGATACACCACTAACTTTCTTTTTGACTATTATATTTAAAACTACTTTTTGAGCGTCTTTTGTCCAAGAGGTTATATCTATTGTGGTATTACCCGCCGAAACAGCTTTAATCTCTGCTTGACTAGAATTATTAAAAAAAGACACAGTGGCAACAGCCGGATTTTTTGATTGCCAATCAACTAATTTATTAGTTACGCCACTAGGAGAAAACCCTAAATCTACAATAGATTTTTGATTCGGATAAAGATAAATAGTTGATGGATTAACCGAAAGTTTATTTAATGAAACATAATTTCGCACATCCAAAGTATTACTAGAATAAGCATCTCCTTGAGCGTTTACACAAGTTAAAATAAAAGAATCTGTGGAAATAACATCAGATATCGAAAATATGCCATTTGAATCAAGGTTAACTATGCCTACTTTGTTATTTATAGCACAATTACTACCTGGCGTAACTTTACCATAAAGGCTAACTTTTGAACCGCCACTAGCACCAACATTTGAAGTTTCAAAATACCTAATAACTGGTTTTATACCCGTATTTGATAAAGCTTTTAAAGCAGTATTACCTCTAATTACCGGCTTAGGTGATGTATTAGCACCTGATCTAGTATCTGACAATTTATAACCAGTGGCTTGCATAACATTTATTATGTCATCAGCCGAAGCTTGTGGGGCATAAGATCGCAAAGATGTGAAAATACCAGCTGCATATGGTGAAGCCATTGAAGTCCCTTGCATAGCTACCCATTCATATTTATTATTATGCTGATTAGCTTGCGGGCCCCAAGTTTGCGAATTATAGCCAATAGTGCACGGCTTTACAGAACTACCAGGACATACAAAAGCCCCTAAAAGATTTGTATTATAGCTAGCTGAACCACCCACAGCCACCAAAGCTGTTTGTTTACCATTTTGAGAATATGTCGCAAAATCGTTCCCAGAAGTATTTGCTGCTGCAACTGAAGTGGCTCCTAAACTGCAAGATGGCGAGCCAACATTATTTTTATAATCTGCCCAAGAATTACCAGCCGAAATCATTACAGCCACACCCTTTGCCATAAGTTTAGTGAATATCAACCTTTGGGCATAAGAATTATTATAACAAGATTCTGGCGTACCACCAGGACTACCCAAAGACATATTTACAGCAGCTATCGGCTTTGGGAAAATGCCCCTATTATCTAAATTGTTATAAATCCAATCTAAAGCTGCCATATATGCCGCGTTATAAGATACAACTTTATTAGATGAATAATTTATTGAAAAAACTTGAATTGCCACAACTGAACCATCTCTTGCCCCGCCTGATATACCTTGTCCATTAGCGGCTTTAGACACTAAATCATAATCATAAGCATAATTTAACCATAAAGTTTTATCATTATAAACATCAGCATCATGAGAAATATCTTGATAAGCTAAAGTAGCATCTCCAGCCACATGTGTGCCATGCGAACAAGTTGTGCCTCCACAAGGCATAGCCGAACCCGAATTGTGTTTTTCGTCCAACCCCTGATTAGTTTGCGAAGTACCAGGACAAAGACTTTGAAAATCTTGTGACGGAATAACATAACTAAAACAAGCCTCTGTTATAACTTTACCGGCTAATTTAGGATGATTTTTATCAACCCCTGTATCTAAAACAGCCACGGCATAGCCTGAACCATTATAATTTTTACCATTCAAACTAAAACCATTTGAAGCGTTACCACCCATAGAAGCAATAGGATTTGGATCTAGAGGTTTATCAGCATAAGTTGTGGCTGGAAATATAACCCTATCATCTTCAACCTTTGCCACTAAAGAATTATTCTTTAAAGCTTCTAAACCTTTGCTATCAACTAAATAAGTTATAATTGGAAAAGACTCAAACTTTCTTTGCAATTTTAAATGTTTTTTATGAATGGCTAGTTCAGATGTTAAAATAGTTTGTTTTTGATTAATAGCCTTTTTGTAATCAAGGTTTATTTCTGAATTAGACAAATTAGCAGATTTTATTATTTGTTCAGCTTTATTATCGGATAAAGTCGGATTAACAACTTGTAAATCACCTTTATTTATATCTTTCAACTGAACAATAACTGATCTAGTACCGTCTTTTAAAGAACCTACACCCTCATCATACATTCTTTGTTTATCAAACTCAGTTAAACTGGAATTAGGTTCTTTTTTATTTGAATCAATTTGGGGACCAATTTTAATGTTATGATTAATTTCTTGACTTTTAATAATTTCACTTTGTCCATTAATGTCAAAATTAATTTTATTTTTAAAAAAGTCTGGGAACAAAAACGCCAAACTAATAAAAATAATAGCAATAAATATTAAAAAACACAATAAAAAGCAAATTCTTGTTCTCACATTAATATTTTAACTTATAAAATCTATAAAAAAATAATAAAAAACCTAATATAATAAATTTATATCATTAATATAATAAATATTTATCATCGGCTTTTATAAGAAAAACCGCCACCTGAGCTCGATTGCAATATATATTAGGTTTAAAATAAAGACCGGAATAGCCAGTAGTAATGTTATTTTGCATCGCCCATAAAATCGGCTCATAAAAAATATTAATTGATTTAATATCAACAAAAGGATTTGACACAGGAAAATTAGGTTTAGGCGAACCATAAAAACGCCACAAAGTCGCCACAAACTGACTTCTAGTTATACTTTTGCCAGGCAAAAAATTACCATCAGAGTAACCTGACCAAATGCCATTGACAACACCCCACATAATTTGTGTATAAAATATATTATTTGGTTTTAAATCTAAAAATGGTGATTCTGAGGGTGGTGTATAAGCTGGAGCACCTGCTAGAGCATATAAAAAAGCTGCTATTTGTCCTCTTTTTACAGAATCGTTAGGACAATATTTAGTATTAACTTTATTACCATGAGTTTCATATTTACAGCCTGTTGTGTAACCCCTTTGATACATTTTATTAATTTCAACTTTACCAAAGTCGTCCTTTTTAATATCTACAATATTTATATTTACCTCTGATGTAATAACTTTAATTAATTTAGCTGCATAAATACCAGATCCGTCTTTTGCAAAGGCCGTAATTGTTGTCTCTCCAGGCATTAAAGCTCTAAATAAGCCGTTTTGATTAATAACTCCTATAGTTTCATTTGATGATGACCATAAAACATTTTTATTCGTGGCGTTATTTGGCAAAACTAAAGCGGTAAACTTTTGTTTTAAATTCAAAGTTACAGTATCAACTTTTGGTAAAATGTTAATAGAATCAACAGAAATAGAATTATCAGACACTGTAATATTTACTGTAGTTCTTAGTGCAGTTTTCGTCCAAGAAGTTATATCCACAGTTGTTGAACCAACACCCACGGCACTGATTTCACCTTGGTTATTAACTATGGCAACAGCCGTATTTTCAGATTCATAATCAACTAATTTATTGGAAGCATTATTAGGACTAAACTGCAAATTTATATTAGCCTTTTCACCTAAATTAACATGAATCCTTGATGGGTTAGCTGATAAATTATTTAACAATTTATAATTCAAAATATCTAAAGTGTTACTACTATAGGCATCGCCTTGAGCATTAACACAAGTTAAAGTAAAAGAATCTGTGGAAATAACATCAGACACCGAAAATAATCCATCCGAATTAAGACTAACCAAACCAACTTTATTATTTATAGCACAATTACTACCAGGTGTAACCTTACCAAAAAGCCTAACTTTTGAGCCGCCATCAATACCCACATCCGAGGTTTCAAAATATCTAATAACTGGTTTTATACCAGTATTTGATAAAGCTTTTAATGCCTCGTTGCCGCTAATTACTGGTTTAGGAAGTGTATTAGCGCCTGACCTTGTATCAGACAATTTATAACCAGTGGCCTGCATAACATTTATTATATCATCGGCCGAAACTTGCGGAACATAAGATCGTAAAGATGTAAAAATACCAGCCGCATATGGTGAAGCCATTGAAGTCCCTTGCATAGCTACCCATTCATATTCATTATTATGTTGATTAGCTTGAGGACTCCAAGTTAGTGAATTATAACCGATTGTACACGGCTGCATGGAATCACTAGGACAAGCCAAAGCTCCTGAAGGGTGTTTGAAAAAAGTTGCCGAACCTCCCACAGCCACTAGACCAGTCTGTTGCCCATTTTGTGAATAAGCTGCAAAAGCGTCGCCAGAAGTATTAGCCGCCGCAATTGAAGTAGCTCCTAAACTACAAGACGGCGAACCGACATTATTTTTATAATCATCTTGCCAACCGTTACCAGATGAAATCATTACAGCTACACCTTTTTCCATAAGTCTAGTAAATATATATCTTTGTGCTGAAGTACCATCATAACAAGCTTCTGGCGTGCCGCCAGGACTGCCTAACGACATATTTATAGCAGCTATAGGTTTAGAAAAAACATCCCTATTGTCTAAATTACTATAAATCCAATCTAAAGCTGACAAATAAGCTGCATTGAAAGTTACAATTCTATTATTGGCATAATTTATCGAAAAAACTTGTATCGCTACGACTGAAGCATCTCTGGCTCCGCCCGATATACCTTGCCCATCACTAACTTTCGAGACTAAGTCATAATTAAAAGCATAACGATCAGAATAATTTGTATCGCGATAAATATTTGCTTTGTGAACGATATCTTGATAAGCTAAAGTGGCATCGCCTGCTACATGTGTGCCGTGTGAACAAGTTGTGCCTCCACAAGGCATAGCTGAACCAATATCATGATTTTCATCTACTCCTTGATCAACTTTTGTAGAATTAGGACATAAACTATTATACTCACTTGATGGATAAACGAAACTAAAACAAGCTTCAGTTATAACTTTACCAGCTAATTTAGGGTGATTTTTATCAACCCCAGTATCTAAAACAGCCACAGCATAACCTGATCCATTATAGTTTTTACCGCCTACACCAAAACCGCTAGAGGCATTACCTCCCATAGAAGTAATCGGATTAGGTTCTAAAGGTTTTTCATCTAAAACCGCTTCGGGAAATAATACTCTATCATCCTCAACTTTTTTCACCAAAGGATTATTTTTTAAAGTTTGCAAGCCTTTATCATCGACTAAATAGGTTAAAACAGGAAAGGATTCAAATTTTCTCTGTAATTTTAAATGGTCTTTATAAGCGTCTAACTCAGATATTAAAGCAGACTGTTTTTGCTTAATAGCTTTTTTATAATCAGGATTTATAGCAGGATTAGATAAATTGGCAAATCTTATTATCTCTCCAGTCTGACTATCTAATAAACTCGGATTAGTCATTTGTAAGTCAACTTTAGTTATATCTTTTAACTGAACAATAACTGATCTAGTACCATTTTTTAAAGAACCTACACCGTCATCATAGATTTTTTGTTTATCAACTTCAGTCAAATTAGAATTAGGCTCCTTTTTATCTAAATCAATAACTGGACCAAATTTAATAATGGGATTATCAGTTAAATTTCTAACATTTTGTCCGCCTGTATTAATAACCAAATTAAAATTAGTTTTTAAAAAATTTGACGACAAAACCAACAAACTAATAAAAATAATAGTAGTAAATATTAAAATACCCAATAAAAAAGCAATTCTTGTTCTCATAAATAAATTGTAACATAGATAATTTAAAAAATCATAATTTATATCATATTTTGTCAAATTTGGTAAAATTTGGTAAAATTAAAAAAATAAATTAATTAGATTATATATCAATTAAATCAATATTTGTCATCAGCTTTTATAACAAATATTGCCATCTGAGCTCGAGTGCAATATTTAGCATGTTTAAAAGATCCGTCATTGTATCCGGCAGTAATTCCATTGGCAACTGCCCATAAAACGGGTTCATAAAAAGCGTCAGTTGATTTAACATCAGTAAACGGACTGACTAAAGGAAAATTAGGTTTAGGTGAACCATAAAAACGCCATAAAGTTGTCACAAATTGACTTCTGGTTATTTGCTTACCTGGCAAAAAATTACCACTAGGATAACCTGACCAAATGCCATTATCAACGCCCCACATAATTTGTTTATAAAAAATATTGCTAGCGTCCAGATCTAAAAAGGGCGAGTTTTTAGGTGGTGTATAAGCAGGAGCACCAGCTAAAGCATATAAAAAAGCTGCCATCTGTTCTCTTTTTACAGGGTTATTAGGACAATATTTAGTAAAGACCTCATTAGCAAAAGTTTCATATTTACAACCTGTAGAATAACCCCTTTGATACATTTCCCAAACTTCAGCTTCAGCAAAATCCCCCTGATTAACATCTTCAATATTTAAATAAACTGATGAATCAACAACCTTGACTAACTTAGTTTCGTAAATATCAGAACCATCTTTAGCAGAAACCATAATAGTAGTGGCTCCCGGCATTAAGGCATTAAACACTCCATTTTGCGTAATAGTACCCACAGCTGAGTTTGATGAATACCAGGAAATTGCTTTATTCGTAGCATTATTTGGCGAAACCAAAGCAGTAAACTTTTGAGACTCACCTAAATCTATAGTCTCAACCTCTGGAGAAATAATAATTTCATTCACAAAAACAAAAGAATCTGTCACAAATATTTCAGCTGTAGCTTTAAAACTGCCGTCATTAGTTGTAGCTGATATAGTAGCTTGTCCTGGACTTATACCTGTGACTAAGCCTGCGGAATTAACTGTGGCTATAGAAGGATTAGAACTGCTCCAAGA
>JAITSD010000029.1 GCA_031288055.1 Candidatus Opitulatrix roisinitermitis
CCCTAACATACCTATTTTAACGGACTTTGGTTTCATAGCAGTTGAAGCTTCTAACTGTTCTTTTAATAATTGCGAATCTAAAGCTACAAATTTATGATTCCAATTCTGATTCGGTAAAAAAGACACCACAGAAGTCCAAGTTGCATAACCAAAACATTTGTTATCAGCAAAAACTCGCAAATCAGTTTGTCCTCCTGCCGAGCCTGAAGACTCGCTACCAGCAATAGTGTGAATAATCGGTATCTTGTTCTGCGGCTTTATCATATTCTATACCCTATCACAACTTAATACAGTTTTCAACAACTAAATTATTTACACAATTTACCAAATAAATTGTCAAACTTTATTAATTTACATACTATAATTTTATGAAATACGGACTATTTTTGACAGTATTTATTTTATTTATTGTTCTAATATTTACACCTATAAGTTATGGCATTAACGAACCTACTTGCATAAAAGCTCTATGGTTATGGCCTGTGCAACCAAAAATAATTGTAAATGATTTTTCGCCTCCGGCTCAAAAGTGGCTAGCTGGACACAGGGGAATTGATTTATTATCTAGCGATGGTGGTATAATTATAGCTCCTGAAAACGGTACAATCTCTTTTTCTGGTGAAGTAGCCTTAAAACCAGTGGTAACTATTAGAATTAAAGGTTTTAAAGCCACTTTTGAGCCTGCAATTACTATTCTACCTATTGGCACCCCTGTTACAAAAGGTATGCCAATAGCCACTGTGGTTAGCCCTGACACATATATCAATCACTGTGAACCAGCTACTTGCGTTCATTGGGGAATTAAAAATGACGCTGGTGACTATTTCGACCCTAAAGATTATGCAGACGCAAAAGGACCAATAGTAATTTTAGAAATGAAATAGCTTTACCAAATGATTTTAAATCACTAAATAAAATAAAAGTTAGATTATAAAAAAAATAAAAAATATTTTTAAAACTTACAAAGCAATAGACCTAGCCACCACAGATGCTAAACTTTCAGCGATTTTAACCGCTTGAGATTTAGTTGGAGCCTCAACCATAATTCTAACTAACGGTTCAGTGCCTGAAGGCCGCAAAAGGACTCTACCTAAATTATTTAATTCATTTTCTGCCTGTTTAACAGCTTCAATAATAGCTAAATTTGTTTCAACTTTAGATTTATCAACATTAGACACATTAATTAAAATTTGCGGTAATCTAGTAATTTGATTAGCTAGTTCGCTTAACAACAAACCGCTTGAATTAAATATTTTCATCAACATTAAGGCCGATAATGTACCATCGCCAGTGGTAGAAAAACTACTATTAATTATATGACCCGACTGTTCACCTCCAAAAGAAAAACTTTTTTGTCGCATAATCTCTGTAACATATCTATCGCCCACATTGGTTTGTAAAACTTTTATATCTTCTCTAGCCATAGCTTGTACAAAGCCTAAATTACTCATAACTGTGGCTACAACTGTATTATCTTTTAACTTATTTTTAGCTTTTAAGTCTTTGGCAATAATTCCCATAATTTTATCTCCATCAACCAAAGCACCTTTTTCATCAACTGCTATAACTCTATCGGCATCGCCATCAAAAGCAATTCCTAAATCTGCTACACTAGCCACTGTCATAGCTTGTAGTTGTTCTGGATGAGTGGAGCCACAATTTAAATTAATATTTGTTCCATCAGGTGAATCATTAATAACTATAATTTTAGCACCTAAACGACGCATAACTTCAGGAGCTGTACCTGAAGCTGCACCATTAGCTGGATCCACCACAACTGATAAGCCTTGAAGCGGTTTCTGGTTATCAGGTGTAGCTATACAATTAACTAAATAATTAATGTAACTATTACTAGCGTTATGATAATCAAGTGAGATATGACCAACCTTCTCCCCTAAAGGTCCGGCGAATTCGTCATCCAAAATCTTTGTTATAGCGTCTTCTATTTCATCAGCCAATTTAAAACCGTCCGTACCAAAAAACTTTATACCATTATCTTGCATAGGATTATGAGAGGCTGAAATAACTGCCCCCAGTTCCACGCCTAAGTTTTGGGTTAAATAAGCCACAGCTGGCGTAGGAATAATACCCACATCTATAACATCTATACCTGTTGCAGCCAAACCAGCACACAAAGCTGCTGATAAAAACTCACCCGAAATTCGCGTATCTCTACCAACCACCGCTCTTTTGCGGTTGTTGATAGATACTATATCTTGTGTTTGAGATACTAATATTCTACCAGCTGCCCGACCTAACTTTAAAGCCAAATCAGCTGTCAAAGTGTCATTAGCTAAACCTCTGACCCCGTCAGTGCCAAAAAGCCTGACCATAAATTATCTCTTAGAAAATTGCGAAGCTTTACGAGCTTTTTTTAAACCAGCTTTTTTTCTTTCCACAACTCTAGCATCACGCGTTAAAAGTCCGGCTGATTTCAGAATTGGTCTGTTATAATCTTTATCAGCCTCATTTAAAGAACGAGCAATACCTAATCTAATAGCTCCAGCCTGTCCAGACAATCCGCCACCTTTAACATTTACTGTTATATCATAACTACCTAAATTAGATACCAATTTTAAAGGTGTTATAATATTTTGTTGGTGGACTTTATTAGAAAAATATTTAGCCAAATCTAAACCGTTGATATTCCATTTGCCAGCACCTGGAGTTATTATTACTCTAGCAATTGCATCTTTACGACGACCAACTGCCGAAGCTTTATTTAATTTACCAGCCTCTTGACTGACTGAACTTTTATCATCAGCTAACGACTTTTTAGCATTATTTGTTTCTAAAGTGGCTTTTAATTCTTTGAGATCTATCTCTATCTTAGAGTTTACTTCATCTGCCATATTTTCCTTTATATTTGGTTAATTTGCTTAATAATATATTTTTCAGGTTTTTGAGCTTGCCATTGATGTTGTTCTCCCAAAACAACTTTTAACTTTTTAATTTGTTGAGAAGCTAATTTATTAGAAGGTAACATACCCTTAACTGCCTGCTCAACAATTCTAGTGGGTTGTCTCTCCATAACTTCTCTATAAGTGGAAACTGACAAACCACCAGGGTAACCTGAATGATGATAATATTTTTTATCAGTTACTTTATTAGCCGAAACAGAAACTTTTTCAGCATTAACCACAATTACATAATCGCCACAATCTAAATTAGGCGAATACATTGGCTTTAATTTACCTCTCAAAAGATTAGCTACTGCCACTGACAAACGACCCAAGGGTACATTTTCAGCATCAACAATATACCACTTACGCCGTATATCTGTTGGCTTGGCTGTATAAGTTCTCATACATTTAGTTTACACTATTTACAACCTTTACAAAATTAAACAATTCGGCTAATCTTATGTCATCTTGGGATTTTGAAAACTCATATTTATGATTATCAATTATAGTTATTTTATCTTTAACATTTATTGATTTTATATTTTTTTGCAAAGCCGTATTTTTAATTCTTTGTAATTGAAAAATATTTTCCATAATTTCGGGTAATTTTCCAAATCTATCAATTAGCTCTGATTTAGTAGCTTCCAAACTACTGTCATCATTTGACATATCAATTTTCCGATAAACTTCTAATCTTAATGATTGAATATCTAAATAGCTATGCGGTATATGAATATCAAAATCAGTTTCTAACTTTAGATTATTATCCTGCGGAGCTTGACCCGATTTATAAATCTCTAAAGATTCGGTTAACATTTTAGTATATAAATCATAACCAACTCCTTCGATTTTACCAGATTGTTCAGATCCTAAAAAGTTACCTGCTCCCCGAAGTTCCAAATCCCGCATAGAAATTGACAGTCCAGAACCTAATTGTTGATGTTCAGCGATAGTTGATAATCTTTGATATGAAAGTTCCGACAAGGGTTTAGTGGGTGAATAAAATAAATAACAAAAACTTTGAGTTATACTCCTACCCACACGACCCCTTATTTGATACAATTGGACTAAACCTAATTTTTCAGCATTATCAATTATTAAAGTATTGGCATTAGGTATATCAATACCTGTTTCAACAATTGTAGTACAAATTAAAACATCAATTTCACCATGATAAAAGGCTGTGGTGATTTTATCTAACCGTTCTTTAGCTAATTTACTATGAGCCACACCAATTTTAGCTCTATTTTTCATTATTCTAGTCAATTTATCAGCCACTTTATCAATAGTTGCTATATTATTATGAATATAAAAAATCTGACCAGACCGTAAAATCTCTTGCCGAATTGCTGCCACAACTAAATCTAAGGAATAAGGACTAACACGAGTTATAATTGGTAATCGATTTAAAGGAGGAGTTATTAAAGTTGATAATTGTTTCACACCAGATAAAGCCATTTCCAAAGTTCTAGGAATCGGTGTAGCTGAAAGATGTAATATATCTACACTAGGGTTAATTTGTTTTATAGTTTCTTTTTGAGCCACGCCAAATCTCTGTTCTTCATCAATAATCACCAATCCTAAAGCGTAATAATTGACTTTATCTGACAAAACTTTATGAGTTGCAATAAGTATATCAACTTTACCGGCCGATAAATCAGCAATTATTTTAGCTATTTGACTAGGGGTTTG
>JAITSD010000033.1 GCA_031288055.1 Candidatus Opitulatrix roisinitermitis
GTCTATGATAGCTGGAACAGTTTATAGGGGGCAGTTTGAGGAGAGATTGAAAAATTTAATTGCTGAAGCCAAACTTAAAAAAAATATAGTTTTATTTTTTGATGAAATTCACACATTAGTTGGAGCTGGTTCGGCTGAGGGCTCAATGGATGCAGCTAATATTTTGAAACCAGCTTTAGCTAGAGGTGAATTAAGAACAATTGGTGCCACAACTTATGAGGAATATAGAAAATATTTTCAAACTGATAAAGCTTTAGATAGGCGTTTTCAACCAGTTGATACTGCTGAACCAAATGAGGAAGAGACAGTTAAAATTTTAAAGGGGTTGAGAGGATCTTATGAAAAGTTTCATGGTGTAACTTATTCGGATGACGCTTTATCGTCGGCAGCTTACCTTTCTAAAAGGTATATTAAGGACAGATTTTTACCAGATAAAGCTATTGATTTAATTGATGAAGCTGGAGCTAAGGCTCAAATTAGTAATAAGATTTTGCCAAAGAAATTGCAAAAATTACAAAAAACTATGCGTGATGTCAGAAGTAAAATGGAAATTGCTGTGGAAAAACAAAACTTTGAGGAAGCAGCTAGTTTACAAACTAAGCTTTCAAAACTGACGGCTCAAGAAGCTGAGGAGAGAAAAATTTTTGAGGATGCTAAACGCAAAAACTCAGATATTATGTCAATAGATTCTGATAAAATAGCTGAAGTGGTTGGTGCTATTACAGGTATTCCGGTTATGAGATTAACTGCTGAAGAATCTAAACGGCTAGTTAATATGGAGGAGGAAATACATAAGCGTTTAATTGGTCAAGATGAAGCTGTGAAAGCAGTTTCTAGAACTATTAGGCGGACACGTTCTGGTTTGAAAGATCCAGCTAGACCAGCTGGTTCTTTTATTTTTGCTGGACCAACTGGCGTTGGGAAAACTGAGTTAGCTAAAACTTTAGCTGAGTTTTTGTTTGGTAATGAGGATTCCTTAATTCGTTTAGATATGAGTGAATATTCTATGAAATATGAATCATCTAGGCTGCTTGGTTCGTCACCTGGTTTTGTGGGCTATGAAGAGGGTGGTCAGTTGACAGAGGCTGTGCGTCGAAATCCTTTTAGTGTGGTGTTATTTGATGAAATAGAAAAGGCTCATCCAGATATATTTAATACGCTTTTACAAGTTTTGGATGATGGACATTTAACTGACGGACAAGGTCGTAAAGTTGATTTCACTAATACTATAATTATTTTCACAACTAATTTGGGTTCAAGTGATATTAATAAGTCACTTCAAACAGGTTTTGGTAATGATAAAGATTTTGTGGCAAAAAATAAAGATATTCAACAAAAAGTTATGTCGGCATTAAATAAAGATTTCAGACCGGAGTTTTTGAATAGAATTGATGAAATTGTGGTATTCAATCAATTAACTCCAGGTGAGGTTTTAGCTATAGTTGATATTTTCGAAAAATCAATTGAATCACGATTAGGCAGTCAAAATATTTTAATTAACTTTACTAAAACAGCTAAAGCTTTATTGGCTAAAAAAGGCTATGATCCAGCTATGGGTGCTAGACCTTTGCGACGAGTTTTTACATCTGATATTGAAGATATTTTAAGTGAAAAAATATTATTTGGTGATATTTCGCGTTGGTCAAAAATTACAGTTGATGCTAATTATAAACCAGGTGATGATATTAAAAATAAAGAATTTAAATTTATAATTGATAATAAAGAAAGTTAATTTTTTTATTTTTTAATATTTAGCTTTTTATAAAATTAAGGTACAATATCTGTATGGTTAGCCATTTTTTTAAGACAAAATATAAATCAGCATACGATTAAAAATTTGAAGTCTAAGAAAATAGATAGCGAGATTGTTGTTGCTATAAAGACTGTTATTGAAACTTTAAAAATACAATACCGAAATCTGACTTTTGAGCATCAGAATACGATTAAACTCGTCGATATTATAGTAATGTTATCAAAGTACTACTCAGAATATGCAAAACATTTTGGGACTTTACGTAATAGAAGCTTTATAAAACCTCACATAGAGGTAATTTATTGAATAAAAATTTTAGTTATATGTTGAGCTGTGAGGTTTTGTTTCATTAGGATTCGAACACTAGTTTGCAAAGCAAACAAAAATAAACACTGTCTAAGTAGTCTAGGTTTGAATTGTTTACATAGTTATCTGCTGAGCTACCAGGATTCGAACCTAGACTAAGAGAACCAGAAACTCTCGTGCTGCCAATTACACCATAGCTCAAAGTTAATTATTCAATATTATATATGATACAGTATTTATTTTAATAATATATTTTAGGGTAATTGGCAGCACGAGATGGGGTCTTAGGGGTTTACCCCTAAAACAAACACTGGCTGGCACTATCCCAATGTTTGAAAAACATTTGATAGTGGCCAATTACACCATAGCTCAAAGTTAATTATTCAATATTATATATGATACAGTATTTATTTTAATAATATATTTTAGGGTAATTGGCAGCACGAGATGGGGTCTTAGGTGTAAAAGCTACAACTCCGAAGCAGCACGAGATGGGGTTTTAGGGGTTTACCCCTAAAACAAACACTGAAAACAACAATTAATTGATTATATCGCCGGGAAATAGGTAAGTTTTAATTAATTTTTAAATAAATGAGCAAAATATTTGACTTGTGTTTTTTTAATGTTATACTAGTGTTATAATTGCAAAAACAGTTATAATATTGAAGTTAAAAAATTGAATAGATAGGTTCAAAAAATGACAATAAATATAATAAATAAAATAAGAGTATTAGTACTAGCAGTAGCTTTGGTATTTGGAATGCTAGGCGTTTCCGTCGTTAATACAAATAAAGTTGAGGCGAAGGAGCTATCAGGTGTAAAGTCTGTGGGGATTAATAGGGTTGATTGTAGTACACCATTTAGTGTGCAAGTCTGGTCAAATTCAACCACTTGTTGGATAAATGAGGGTGCTCAAGATGTTACCTTATATAATGTAAGTGGTGGCTCAGGAGGTCATTGGGATACCAATGTAGGATATGTAACAGATGTGCCTCATCACTTTACTATTCCAAATTGTATGTCAATGCAGATTTTAGGAACAGTTACAGCATACGTTGTTCATATATTGAGATTTTCAACTAGTAATTGTTAAATTTTATATGAAAGTATAAAATAGTTTATGATTAAGAAAGCTTGTGAGTTGGTCATTTTTGTTTTGAGTATTCTATTTGTTGGTGGTTTGACAGCTTGTTCGGGTGGTTTAGATAATTCGAGTTCGTCCGCAGAACCTCCTTTAGGTGAGATAAAAACTATAACTGATAAGTCACAGATAACTCGTCCGATAGATAAATACCTTCCCACAGTTGATGAAATTATGGCTGCTCAGGATATTTTAGCCAACAAGATGAATCAGTGTTTTGCACAGCATGGAATATCATCTAACTACTCTTTTTATAAAGATAAAGAGTTTGCTAAAAAAAATATTTTTGAACCCGATAGGGATTTAACGAAGGGGTTTTGGAAATTTTTTAATCCTAAAACAGCTGCAAAATGGGGTCCATTCAATGGACCAAATGCAAATACTATATATATTGATCCTAACGATAGCAAATATGTTACTAAAGGCTATCCCGTAAAGGAAAATAGTGAAGTGGGAAAAGTTTGTATAACTGATTTGATAAATGCTGCACCAAATAGTTCTGATGGGTTGTTTAATGAGTGGTTAGGCCTTTCAAATATGCCAGATGGTGGGCCTATTACTCCATCTTCGGATACACGCTTTTTAGCAGTTCAACAAAAATGGTCGGATTGTATGAGGCAAAAAGGTTATAATTTTGATGCTGTTGATAATATATATACGGAGTTTTTAAAAGATAAATCAGTTTCAGAAAAAGCTAAAGCTACGGCTGTGGCGGATGTGCAGTGTAAAATTCAAACTAATTTAGTGGGTGTGGCAGTGGCTGTGCAATCGGTGTATGATGAGCAATATATCGATTCCCACCGTGAAGCTTTGGCAGCTTGGCGGCAAACTTTAGACGATTATATTGCTGGAAAGTGACAAGTTTTTAATTGGTTTTAAAATAAATGGGTGAGATATTTGATTTGTGGTTTTTAATGTTATACTGATGTTATAATTAAATAATAACTTGGTTATATAATGAAGTAAAACCGTTATAGAGAAAGGTCAATAAAATGATAAAAAATATAATGAGTAAGGTTAGAATGTTGGTATTAGCAACGGCGTTGGTATTTGGAATGCTAGGAGTTTCCGCTGTAAATACAAATAAAGTTGAGGCGAAGGAGCTATCAGAGGTAAAGTCAGTGGGGATTGATAGAGTTGCTTGTAGCACACCATGGTCTTTACAAATACATTCAAATGCTACAACTTGTTGGACAAATGTTGGAGCAGTAAGTGTCAGTCTTTATTATGTTTTTGGTTTATATGCAGGACAATGGTATGGACGAATACAGTTAGATAGTAAACATACTTTTAATTTTGTAGAGGGTCAACAAACTGTGTTTGGAGAGACACATTTTGTGGACGCTATTCATATATTGGGGTCAAGTACAAACAATTAATTTTTTACACATTACACAAAATTGAAAACTTTTAGATATTTTTTTAGATTTTTTATTGTACTAAGTTTTTTATTTATATCTGGTTGTACTCAAGATAACGGAGTTTTAAGTGAACCACAGTTTAGTAAAGTTAGTGTTATATCTAATTTAAATCAATTAAATTATCCGATTGATAAGTATATATTAAATCCTGATGAAGTTTTATCACTTTATAATTCTTTGGATAATAGAATAAATTCGTGTTTAATTGAGAATGGAATTAAACATGGTTTTTCCACATTTAAAAATAAAAATGAGGCATTAAAAATGTTTAAGAACGATATTAATAGACGAGAAGCATTTAATTCTTTTTACGGTTTTTTTAATGTTGAAACGGCGCAGACTTGGGGGTATAAATATTCGGCTAATGGAAACACAGTGCATTATGGATCAAAAGATGATGTCAATACTAATTTTTCTGATTTTCCTATTGGTACTGAAACCTCTGTGGGAACAAAGTGTATAACAAATATACAAAATATGTCCCCCTATAATTCAAGTGGTGCTTTTGAAGTTTTTCTTTCCACTCAATATTTACCTGATAAAGGGCCAATTGTTCCAATATCGGATTCTCGTTTTGTTCAGGTGCAACAGAAATGGTCTGATTGTATGAGAGGTAAAGGATATAATTTTGACACTGTTAAATCACCACATGATAAATTTGTAAATGCTGGTTCTGTTGGTCCAGCCACGCCAGAGGAAAAAGCTACGGCTGTGGCAGATGTGCAGTGTAAAATCCAAACTAATTTAGTGGGTGTGGCAGTGGCTGTGCAATCAGCGTATGATGAACAATATATAGATTCTCACCGTGAAGCTTTGGCAGCTTGGCGGCAAACTTTAGACGATTATATCGCTGGGAAGTAGAATATAAAGTTTATATTATCAATAATTTGTATTATTGCTAATCTATAATAATAGAACGCTGATTATTTTAAATAACTGCTATATATAAATATTATATATGATATCATAATAGTATTGAAAATAGGAATTAGGAAGGTTTAAATTTGAGTTTTTTAAAAAAGAATTATAATAAAAAAATAAATTCTACTGAAAAAAATCTTATACGCCGACAAAAGTTTTTAATTATTTTAACTTCTTCAGCTTTGTTTTTGGCAATTATAGGTTTAGTGGTATCTTTAATGGTAAAATCGCCTCAGCAACAAATTTTAGACTCACAGGCTCAATATACCCAAATAACAGCACCTGTTGATCAAAAGATTTTGCAAAAAAAACTTATTGCACGAGCCACTGTTAATCCAGCCGGTTCACAAAATATTTATACTTTCTTGCAAGCCAGTCCTTCAATAGTTACTGGAGTTTTTGTATCTAATGGCGATGAAGTTCATAATGGCGAACTTTTGGCTGAAATTTCTGGACGGCCAATTATGCTTTTCCAAGGACAAACTCCTGCCTATAGAACTATTATGCCTGAGGATAATGGCAAAGATGTGGCTGAATTACAAACAGATTTAATTAATTTAGGTTATTCAAATTCTCAATCAGGTACTTATGATGATTCCACACAAAGAGCAATTTCTGGTTATTATGCTAGTTTAGGTTATTCTTTACCAGATAATAACGGCAAAGCTTATATTCCAATGGGTGAATTAACTTTTGCTAGTACTTTACCGTCTAGTGTTCAAAAGCTTAGTTTAGGTGGTGTGGGTGATGTTGCCAAAACTTCAAGTTCTATTATGGAATTAAACTCAGGCGGGTTTTTAGCTAAAGCTTCAATTACTCAGGATCAAAAAGAGGGTTTACAACCAGGTATGCCAGTGATATTAAATGATGACATTAATAATCGTAAAACATCAGGGAAAATAACTAGTATTGATTTAGTTAAAAATCAAGATACTGATGGGCAGACTGGGTCAACAGATATGTCTGGTTTAGCTGGTTTAGACAGTTCAGTAACTGGTACTGATGATAGCAATTCTAATGGTGGATATACTATTACAGTTAAGCCTAATAAAAGTTTGGATTCGTCTTGGAATAATATTGATGTGGCATTAGAAATATCTATTGCTTCCACAGGTGGAGCAGTTTTATGTGTGCCGCAAACAGCCGTTAAAGTCAATACCGATTCTCAAAATTATATAACTATTAAAAAATCTGATGGCAGTACTAAAGATGTGACTGTTCAGACAGGACTTATAGGCGATGGTTTTATAGAAATTAAAAATACTACTGATATTAACAAGGGAGATTTAGTAGTTGTCGGTTAAAAATAGTTTAGAATCAATTAATAAATCAAAGAAACCAATTATTAAATTGCATAAGATATGTCGTGAATTTGATACTGGTCAAAAAGTAATGGCGGTTAATTCGGTTAATTTAGAGGTTTTTTCGGGCGATTATATATCAGTTACGGGAGTTTCTGGTTCTGGTAAATCAACTTTGTTAAATATTTTAGGTATGCTTGATGTGGCAACTAGTGGAAAGTATTTGATTGATGGTGTAAATGTGACAGAATTATCTGATGATGAACGATCTTTTTATAGAGCTGAAAAAATCGGTTTTGTTTTTCAAGATTTTCATCTTATTTCTACGCGCTCAGCTTTGGAAAATGTGGCGTTAGGACTTTTATATAAGGGTTTAGGTTTATCACAAAGACTAGAATTAGCCTCTGAAATGATTGGTAGAGTTAATTTGTCTGGTAGAGCAGAGGCATTACCTTCGACTATGTCAGGTGGAGAAAGGCAAAGAGTGGCAATTGCCAGAGCTTTAGTCAATCAACCAAGTATTATGTTATGTGATGAGCCAACTGGTAGTCTAGATTCAAAAAATACTTTAGATATTTTGCGAGTTTTAGATGAATTAAATGCTTCGGGGGTAACTATTATAAATGTGACGCATGATATAGTGGCCTCTAAAAGAGCTACTAGGCAAATACACATTAAAGATGGTGTATTAATTTAAAATGATAAGTTTTATAAAAGTGGATTAAATTAAATGAATTTATTATCTAAAAAAGCCAATAAAAGGATGGCAAAAAAGTCTTATATTTCTAAAACTAGTTTGTTTTTTGAATGTTTATCATCTTTAGGACAAAAAACTTCTCGACTTATTTTAACTATGTTAGGGACAATTTTTGCAATTGCCGGATTAGTTAGCGTTATGGCTTTATCTACCACCATGAATGGACAAGTGGCTCGTGACTTTTCGGTTATAAAAGCTACTCAAGTTAAAGTTACAGATGCAGCCGCCACTTTCAATCCTAATATGAAATCAAGTTATAGTTTTAAAGCTAATTCAGAAGCAAAAGTTAATTCATTAGCAGGTACAGTGGCATCAGGTATAACTTTTTCACCGCCCAAAATGAATGCTTCGGTTAGCCGTTTTCCCACATCAGCTATTCAAACTTTTGAAATTGATGCTGTTAGCACAGGATATTTTAATGTTATTGATGCACAATTTTGCGTGGGTAGTGCTTATTCAGAATATAGTAATGTGAAAAAATTGCCAACTGCTGTTATAGGAGCTACTGTTGCTAAAACATTAAATATTTTGCCAGATGATTATCAAACTTTTTGTCAAAGTTCCCATAATCAAAAGTTTGACCAAACTCCTATTTATATAAACGGCATACAATATTTAGTTACAGGAGTTTTATATTCGTCTACTTTGGATCAAAAATTAGTTAATAATATTATGTTGCCTCCTAATACGGTAATTTCGGTTTTTGGGGAGCCTAGTTCTTTGTCACCAGCCACTATGCTAGTTAAAACTAAAATTGGTTCAGCCAATGAAATAGCTCGCGAGGCACCAATTATTTTAAGTCCTGTTAATCCAGCATTATTCACCACCACGCCGCCAGATGCTCCGTCCAAATTACAAAATCAAATTATGCAATCTTTAAGTTTATTTTTGTTTTTAATTTCCAGTATTATTTTGATAATAGGGGCAGCTAGTATTATAAACTCTACGCTAGTTTCAGTTATGGAAAGGACTGAGGAAATAGGTATAAGACGGGCTTTAGGAGCCACTAGAAAACATATTATCTGGCAATTTTTATTCGAAACTTTATTTATTGGTATAATTGCTGGACTAATAGGTTCATCAGTTGGTATAATAGCAGTTTTAATTATTTCTATACTAAATCAGTGGACACCTTTTATATCTCCATGGCTTTTATTTGAAGGTACTACTTTAGGGGCAGTGGTTGGTCTTGTTTCAGGATTGTATCCGTCTTTTAGAGCTAGCAGAGTTAATCCAATTGTGGCTTTAACACGGTAAAAGGTTTAAAAAATTTACTCTACGAATTTGTTAAAAAATTTTGCCAAGTTTGATGTTTAAGTTATTCTGTTAATAGTGTCCTTTTTTATAAGGACTTCAAGTGTTTAATAACACAAATAACTATCATTTGATTGTTTTTGGGAAAGTTTATACCTTTTTAGGCTGAGTTTTCACAAACTAAATGATAGGGTAAAAACTCAATAGCGTATTTATAAATGCCAACTTGTAAAATCGAAAGATTTTATAAATTTGCAACACATGTATATTTATATATTATGTTTGTGAAGTTTCGAACAATTTTGTTGGAGTTAAATACTCTCAACATAAAAGTTATTTAGTGGAGAAATCCACAAATTTATTTATTGGAAAATTTATGAAAGTAAAGGAAGTCGTATAATAATGCGATGACTTCAATGTCATAGGTTTTTTGTATAAATGTAATTTGTAGG
This sequence comes from Candidatus Opitulatrix roisinitermitis, assembly GCA_031288055.1. Classification (GTDB taxonomy): domain Bacteria; phylum Actinomycetota; class Actinomycetes; order Actinomycetales; family Bifidobacteriaceae; genus Opitulatrix. The sequence continues at coordinate 9,307 of JAITSD010000033.1, forward strand.
AAAATTCTTACAAAAATAAGGAAAGTCGTATAACAATACGGCGACCGAATGTTGTAAGAATTTTACGCAAATTTTTATGGAGAGTTTGATTCTGGCTCAGGACGAACGCTGGCGGCGTGCTTAACACATGCAAGTCGAACGGTGAAACTTGACTGATCCCTTCGGGGTGATGACTTGT
>JAITSD010000063.1 GCA_031288055.1 Candidatus Opitulatrix roisinitermitis
GGCCATTTTGTGTTAGCCCAAAATCAAGGTTCGGTTGATTGGTTAACTGATGAGACTGGTGCCACAAAGGATAATGTGAAAATTGCTGGGCAGTGTGTGGAAAACTAAGACTTTCGGAATATAATTAAGTTTAAAATTATGAAAATGAAAAATATGTAGTATTTAAGAGATTATTTATTTAAACAATTTCGAATTTTAGTAACCTAAGTCAACAGCTTGATGTTTGAGTTTTTTAAAGATTAGTTTATCGGCTAGACCTGTGGCATTGCCCTGAAATAGGAAAGCAAATAATGTACCAATTCCAAAGTTTTCTAAACTATGTGTTATAATCGCAGCTATAATAGCTATTATGGTTGGTGGAATATATGATACCCACATAGCTACACTAGCCCGACCCTTGAAAAATTTAAAGCGCAGAATTTGCATAAGATCATCAGATGGATGTAAAACTAAATTAACTCTTTGGTATATAGAGATAGCAGTAGCGATTAATAAAACACCTATAAAATTAATTATTATCATTAAAATTATTGATCCCCAAGTATTTGCCATATAACCATTTAAAAAGTTTTCAAAAATATTAGCAAACCATTGTAAAAATAAAGAAAAGGGAATTAAAAATATAATATTCCCCGCAATTCTTTTCCAATCAAATTTTTTAATTAAAATAGCATTTAAAAAGGCGATTATTAAGCCGATTAAAGCGAAAGCCCAAAATAGAGCTGTTTGATTATCTTTGCCTAAAATAGCATAACCTAAATTAGTTACACCAGCAGTCCAATATGCTGCTCCTAAAAAGGCGGGTAGAACATGAGCTGAAGTAATAATAGTTAGAACATTACCTAGTGAATTAATTATTATAGAAAGAGCAAAATAAGCTATTGATTTTGTTATAGAAATAGTTCTTAAAGTTGGTGGTTGTATAGTGTTTTTAGTCATATTTTATTTATGGGTCTGAGTTAGTAATAATTTTATGATGAAATTATTTATTTTCGCTGCCAATTTTAACCACCGCTTTAGAAACTACACCTAATTTGTCATTAACAAAGTCATCAACTGTTTCATAGTCCAACTCATGAGAAATTAGGGTTTCCACATTTAATTTATCCGATGACAGCAAAGCTACAGAGTCAACGAAAGTATATGGATTTATAAAAGACCCTTGAATAGTTAATTGTTTTTGAAAAACGCCATAAGTACCCACTTTAAAAGTATCATTTGGTTTACCAACCCCAAACATTAGTACCTGTGCACCTCTAGCAGCAGCTTTTATAGCTTGTTCTTGAGTAATTGGCATACCAACAGCTTCAATAACTATATCATAATTAGCTTCAGGAATTAAGCCACCTTTAGAGGTATTAAAAGTTTTATTAACTCCAAATTTTGTTTTGTTTAATTCCAACTTTTCATCTATTATGCCAGCTAAGTCAACATGGTAAATGCCATAGGCTTGTAAAATTTGGACAAATAGTTGTCCCATAAATCCATCGCCAATTATTAAAGCTTTTTGCCAAGCAGCTAATTTGAGTAACTGAATGCCATGAACGGCACAAGATATTGGTTCTATAATAGCGGCGGTTTTTAAACTGACATTGTCTGGAATAGGATAAACTACTGAGGCGGGAGCTGAAAAATATTCTGCAAAGCCGCCGTTTCTAGTTACGCCAACAGCCGACAGGTTTTGGCAAAGTTCTGGTCGTTTTGTGCGGCAATATCTGCATTGTCCGCAGTAAATATTGGGGTCTACGCTGACTCTATCTCCAATTTTTACATTAGTCACCTTAGTGCCAATTTCTGCTACTACACCAGAGTTCTCGTGACCTAAAACAATTGGTGGTATAGCCTTGGCGGAACCGGGTAAGCCAGAGTATAAAGCATGGTCAGTGCCACAAATTCCAGCATAAGCTGTTTTGATAAGAACTTCTTTATTAGACAATTTTGGCTTATCGACTTCCAAAACTTCTAATTTTTTTACATCAGTTAGGACTAGGGCTTTCATATTTTAACTCCTTATACCTCAATATTTTTTCGCCAATTAATTAAAATTATATCATAAGTAATTAAAATGATATCATGGTAAGATAAAGTTATGTCTCAAATAGCTATAGCACCCAGCATTTTATCATGTGATTTTACTAATGTAGCTTCGGAATTACAATCTATTATTTCGGCTGATTGGGTGCATATAGATGTTATGGATTATAAATTTGTACCCAATTTAACTTTTGGCGGACCGGTTGCAGAACAATATATTAAAGCTAATCCTATAAAGTCAGATGTTCATTTGATGATAGACAATCCAGATAGATGGGCTCTTGATTATGCTAAAATGGGTGCTAATTCAGTTACTTTTCATAATTTAGCAGTTTCGGCTCCTGTTAGATTAGCTAGGGCTTTAAAAGAATTAGGTTGCCAAGCAGCTATTGCTTTGAGACCAGCTGAACCAGTTGAGCCATTATTTGATATTCTGGATGAATTCGATATGGTTTTGATTATGACTGTGGAACCGGGCTTTGGAGGTCAAAAGTTTTTAGCTAATCAAATGAATAAAGTTCGTAGATTAAGAGATTTTATTGTTAAAAATAATTTGTCAACCCAAATAGAAGTAGATGGCGGTATAACTAGCCAAAATGTTCATCTGGCTGCTGCCGCAGGTGCTAATATTTTTGTGGCAGGTTCGGCAGTTTTTAATGCTAAAAATCGTGCAGATGAAATTGCTTTGATTCGTCAGAATGCCACTAAAGCCTATGGATATTAATATAAATAGGTAAAGGGCTAATTAGAATTGAACAATTATAAGATTTGGACTGTTCCTAATTTAATTAGTTTTTTACGCATTTTAGCAACAATACCTTTATGTTATTTTATTATAACAAAACAAAATTTATTAGTTTTGTTATTAGTTATAATAAGCGGTTTGTCAGATTGGCTGGATGGCCAAATAGCTCGTCGCTTTAATCAAATTAGTAAATTAGGGCAAGCTTTGGATCCTATTGCAGATAGAATGTATATTTTATGTTTAATTTTGTTTTTGGTTTTTAGTGATGATTTACCTTTCTGGATTTTGTTAATTTTATTTATTAGAGAATTGGCGATGTTTGTTTTGCAACTTTGGTTTTCGTCTTTTGAAGTGGGTGCTATACCAGTTAATTATTTAGGGAAAACTTCCACAGCTCTTTTATTATATTCCTTACCAATTATTTATTTAGCAAAAATAATTGACACTAATTATAGATTTATTTGGTGTTTTGGCTGGGCTGTAGCCATTTGGGGAATTGTTTTACATATTTTAGCTGCTTTGTACTATTTTTATGTGGCTTTTAAATATGTCAAAATAATAGTTAATAAAAATAATATTAAAACTTATCATCGCCAGTAAGTAAGGGCATTCAATTAAGGGCATTTAATAAGGTTATTTTAAAATTAATATTGATTATTTAAAAATAGTATAGACTAATATTATTATGAGCATACCTGATATAAATGATTACACATCTATAGGTATTCCTAAATCTGGGATATCTCAAACTGATGAATTATTTGTTTTATCGGCTGAGGAACTTGAAATTATTTCAAAATTGGAACCCAATACAGCTCTTTTAATTGAACATAAAGACGAGCATATAAATGCTAGATATTTGTTGAATACTAATATCACCTTAATAGGACGAAATGAGTCAGCTGATATTTTATTGGATGATAATACAATTTCTAGAAAACATGCTGAAATTATTCGTTTATCAGATGGTTGGGAAATAAAGGATTTAGCTTCCTTAAACGGTACATATTTAAATGGCGAACGAATAGAAAATATTGTTAGAATAAATAGTGGCGATAAAATTATGATTGGTAAGTTTCATTTAATTTTTTTCACAGATAAGCATAAATAAAGTATTATTATTTTAAGTAAGTAAAATTTTAAATCAAACTTTTACAAATATTTTACAATAAAACTGGGTGTTAGCTTTGGTTAAATGTTAATCTGTATTATAGTTAAAAATCAAACGAGGTATAAATGAAATTTAGAAATTATCAAATTGACAGTTTAAAACAAGGAGAGTTATTCGCTCTAGCTGATCCTTTTGAGAAAATGGCCAATGTGGGGTATAAAGGACCGCAAGTTTGCCAAGCTGTTGGTATAACTTTTAGGCAATTAGATTATTGGACTACAACAGGATTAGTTACACCATCAATTAGAGTTTCGCATAAATCGGGTGTTCATAGATTGTACAGTTTTAAAGATATAGTGTTTATTAAATTAGTTGCTAAAATTACCGGTGATTTAGGTATTTCCTTGCAAAAAGTTAGAACTGCTATAAATAAAATGAAAAATGAGTTTGAATCTTTAAAAGATGCTACCATTGTATCTGACGGAACATCAGTTTATGCTTGCCGCTCTAAAGAGGAAGTTTATGATATATTACGAGGTGGACAAGGAGTCTTTTCTATAACTTTAGACGGCATTTTCCAAGATGTTGAGTTATCATTAGCTAATATTAAAACAGTTGATTTTAATAGCGATTTACAACTTGACGAATTTTCTAAAGCCAGACAAGTCGCTTTAGGATAAATACTTAACACTTTGGAAGTAGGCGTTCCAAGTAAGTTTTCAACATTTAAAAATTAACTTTGACTTATTAATTTTATTATGTGAAGCTATATAGGTATTGACAAATATAGAAAGAAAGGTTAAAGTACTATGAGTAATACATTAAAAATAATGGCTGAAGGGTTTGTTGGAGACGATCCAAAATATTATGCCGGTGAAAAAGATGGCAAAAATTATGTTAATTTCTCTATAGCCCACACTGATAGATATAAAGATAATCAAAATGGTAATTGGGTGGAGGGCAAAACTACATGGTTGAAAGTTAAAGCATGGGGCAATCTGGCAGACAATGTGGCGAATTCGGTTTACAAATCAGATCCTGTGTCAGTTGAAGGCAGGTTTATGGTGGAAGAATACACCGATAAGGAAAATAAACTCCATAAAATACCGACAATTCATGCTAATAAGGTTTTATTTAATATGGATAAAGGAGTTTGTACTTTTAGGCGTATACCAAGTCAAAATCACAATAATTCATTATTAGAAAATGATGGTTTGCCATCTGTGGTTAATGAGTCAATTAAAGTAGACCAAAATTTAGATAAAAAAATTAATAAAACAAAGACAAAAAAGTAATTTGTCCCTTAGTTTAAAAAATATTAATTTTAAAAAAACTAAATAATAAAACTTCTTTTGCTGTATTGTGAACGAATCTAATTAGTCAAAATAACTTTTTTAGCAGTTTTGGTTATTTTTTGGTCATAAATTAAGACTAAATTAGAATCCAATGACAATATAGCAAAAGTTTAAAGCGCCCATAACATGATTCGAACATGCGACCTTCCCCTTAGGAGGGGGACACTCTATCCTGCTGAGCTATATGGGCTCTATTTTTCAGTTTACAGTATATTTTATGATATAATAATGGTAAATTATTTTCACAAAAAATGGTGAAATGTCTGTAAACAAAGTTGGAAACACTATCTTACTTGATAGAATATTACTATGAAAATTGACATTATAAGCCGAGAATATCCACCTTTTATTTACGGAGGGGCAGGTGTTCATGTTGATGAATTGTCTAAAGCTTTAGATATTATGCCTGATATAGATGTTAATATTAGGTGTTTTGATGGTAAAAGAGATAAAGCGGGAGTTTTTGGTTATGAACCCCATTCTGATAATTTAGAAGGGGTTTTTTCTACTCTTGATGTAGATATTCAAATCGCTAATCAAATCAAAGAAACAGATATCATCCATTCTCACACATGGTATGCTAATTTAGCAGGTTTTTTAGCGTCTAAAAATTTGAAAGTTCCCCATATTATAACAGCTCATTCTTTAGAACCATTAAGACCGTGGAAAGCTGAACAATTGGGTGGCGGTTATAGCATTTCTAGTTTTGCGGAGAAAATCTCTTATGAATTTTCTGGTGGGATAATAGCAGTTTCAAATGCTATGAGAAATGACATTTTGCGTTTTTATCCTAAAGTAGATCCTGATAAAGTTTTTACGGTTTTAAATGGTATAGATATTGATAAATTTAAAAAATTAAATGATGTAGAATATAAGACTATTTCCAGTCAATTAATTAATCGCTATTCTATTAAATCTAATATGCCTACAGCTGTTTTTGTAGGTCGTATTACTCGCCAAAAAGGATTAGTTTATTTAATGAAAGCTTTAGCTAAAGTACCAAAAGATATACAAATTATTTTATGTGCTGGTGCTCCTGATACTCCAGAAATTATGGCGGAGGTTAACCAACTTTATACTAATTTGCAATCCACTAGAGGTAGTGTTATATTAATTGATGATATGTTACCTTTAGACGAATTGAAATGTGTTTTACAAATGTCTGATGTTTTTTTATGTCCCTCTATTTATGAGCCGTTAGGTATAGTTAATTTGGAAGCTATGGCTTTGTCTTTACCAGTTGTAGCTACTAAAACCGTAGGTATTCCATCAGTTGTTCAAAATAATAAAACTGGTGTTTTGATTGATATTGAGCAAAAAAACGACGGTACTGGTAAACCATTATATCCTGATAAGTTTATTGATGATTTGGCTTCAGAAATTATTAAAATATTTTCTAATATGTCAAAAGCTAAGGAATTTGGACAGGCTGGTAGGGTTAGAGTGGAAAATTATTTTACTTGGGATAAAATAGCTGAACAAACTATTAGAGTTTATAAAGCGGTTTTAGCTAATAACTCGTGATAGACTGATATTGCTATAAAATATTTTTTTGAATAGGAGTTTTATGAGACGAGCTAAAATAGTTTCAACAATTGGTCCTGTAACTCAAGACTACGAGCAAATAAGAAAATTAATAATTGCTGGAATGGATGTGGCTAGGTTAAATAGGTCTCATGGCGATCCAGATACACATTTAAAGGTTTATAATAATATACGCCAAGCGGCTGCCAAGTTGGGTAGAAATACGGCTGTTTTGGTTGATTTACAAGGTCCTAAAATTCGTTTAGGAACTTTTATTAATGGCCAAAAACCTGTTTTAGCAGCTGGAGATATTTTCACTATCACAATAGATAATATACAAGGTAATAAAGATAAGGTATCTACCACTTTTAAAAAATTACCGCTTGATTGTAAAACAGGTGATTTACTATTAGTAGATGATGGTAAAGTTAGGTTAGAAGTTATAGAAGTAACAACTACTGATGTTAAAACAAAAGTTTTAGTTGGTGGGTCAGTTTCGGATCATAAAGGTTTAAATTTACCTGGTGTAGCAGTGTCAATACCTGCTTTAACTAGTAAAGATGAATCAGATTTGCGTTGGGCAATTCAAACAGGAGCTGATTTAATTGCTATGTCTTTTGTTAGATCTCCTAAAGATATTGATAAAGCTAAACAGATAATGTCTGAAGAGGGTCGTGAAATTCCTATTATTGCAAAAATTGAAAAACCACAAGCTATTGACTGTTTAGAAGAAATAGTTAAAACTTTTGATGGCATAATGGTGGCCAGAGGTGATTTAGCCGTAGAGTGTCCTTTAGAACAAGTGCCGATTATTCAAAGAAAATGTATTAATTTAGCTAGACAATATGCCAAACCAGTTATAGTAGCTACTCAAATGTTAGAGTCTATGACTGATAACCCTATTCCGACTCGTGCTGAAATTAATGATTGTGCTGTAGCTGTGATTGAGGGGACAGATGCCACTATGACATCAGGTGAAACCTCTGTTGGTAAATATCCTATTGAAACTATTGAAGTTATGTCAAAAATTAGTGAATATCAAACTGAAAACGGTTTGGATTTGATTCCCAAAATTCGTGATTTTGATTGGTCTGGGGGTGGTCCTATAGCTTATTCGGCTGTTAGAATTGCTGAAACAATAGACGCTAAGTGTATTGCTGTTTTTACAACTAGTGGCAATACAGTTAATAGAATTTCGCGTATGAGAACTAGAATCCCTATTTATGCTTTAACTAGTGGAGAACACGCTCATAGGGCTCTGTCTTTAACTTGGGGTTCATGGTCTTATTTAAGTGGTGAACCAGATAGTATGAAAGATGCCTTACATAGAGCTGATACTACTTTAAAAGCTGCCAATAGAGTTAAAGATGGTGATAAAATTGTTATAGTTTTTGGATCTATTTTTGGTAAGGTTGGCTCGACTAATTCAATTACTGTTCATGAAGTCGGAGATTCTTTGTAAATTGCTTTTAATTTAACTTTTACTTAATTTATTTTATCGTTTAAAAATATTTTTATACTAATTGCTTATGTTAGACTTTATATGTGGAAAAATTACTTTCCGGCTTTAAACAAATAGTTTTAGGTAAACCTTTATCTAGTGACTTGGAGTCACAGGTTTTATTGCCTAAATATATCGCCTTACCTGTTTTCGCTTCTGACGCTTTATCGTCGGTAGCTTATGCTCCTGATGAAATTATTTTAACTTTATCATTTGCCGGCGTGTCGTTTGCTTCAAATTCAGTTTGGGTAGGACTGGCGGTGGCTGCTGTTATGTTAGTAGTGGTAGCATCATATAGACAAAATGTTCATGCCTATCCATCAGGCGGTGGCGATTTTGAGGTTGTTTCTAGTAATTTATCAAATAAGTTTGGTATAGGGGTGGCCGCCGCTTTAATAGTAGATTACATTTTAACAGTTTCGGTGTCAATAGCTAGTGGTGCACAATATTTTATGTCAATTATACCTCCACAAATAGGCGGTCATAAAATGTTATTATGTGCGACTATTTTATTGCTTTTAGTAATTATAAATTTACGAGGTGTTAAAGAGTCAGGAGCCTTTTTTGCTATTCCGGTTTATTTATTTATACTTTTAATTGGCATTATTATAATTTTTGGTTTATTTGAATATTTTACTGGATCGCTTGGCAAAGCACCAACGGCTCATTTAGGTGTGGTGGCAAATGCTGAATATAAAGATGGTATATTTGGTTTTGCGGCAATTTTTTTAATAGCTAGAGCTTTTGCTTCTGGTTGTACGGCTTTAACAGGGGTAGAAGCTATTTCTAATGGTGTACCAGCTTTTCGTAAACCCAAATCCACTAATGCTGCTACAACGCTTTTAATATTAGGCTGTATAAGCACAGTCATGTTAATTAGTATTTTATTTTTATCTAATGTCACAGGTGTAAAATATGTTAATAATCCAGCTGAGGATTTAACTATTAATGGCATACCTATGCCAGATAATTATTTTCAAATACCGGCTATTGGGCAATTGGCTTTTGCTTTAACAAATTCTTTTTCACCATTATTTTTTGTGGCTTCCATTACGACTGGTTTAATTCTTATTTTGGCTGCTAATACAGCTTTTAATGGTTTTCCAGTTTTGTCATCAGTTTTAGCTAAGTCAAAATATTTTCCTCATCAGTTTTACACACGAGGCGGTCGCTTGGCTTATTCCAATGGTATTATTAGCTTAGCAGTTATTTCACTGGCTTTAATATTTATTTCTGGTGCAGATACTTCCAAATTAATTCAGCTTTATATAGTTGGTGTATTTATTAGTTTTACCTTTTCTCAATTATCGATGATTATTCATTGGAATAAAAATTTAAAAATTTGTTATGATTCTAAAAAACGAATACGGATGAAAAAATCTCGAATTATAAATTGTATTGGCTTTCTTTTAACTCTCTTGGTTTTAGTAATAGTTATTATCACAAAATTTACACATGGTGCTTATATATCTTTGCTTTTAATGGCTTTCTTTTATGTTTTGATGAATAAGGTTTATAAACATTATAAACAAGTGGCTAAACAATTAAAAGTTAGGATTAACAATAAAAAAATTAAAACTGTTACGGGTAAAACTAGAGCTATTATTTTAATATCTAATATTACAAGACCAGCCATTAAAACTTTATCGTACGCTAAGTTTTCCAACCCTGATAGTATAGAAGCATTGACTGTATCGGTTGATAGTCAAGACACTACGAAGTTAGAGACAGAGTATTTAAAACAAGATCTAGGTATTCCTCTAAAAATACTTGATTCACCATATCGCCAAATTACTAGACCTGTTATACATTATATAAAAAATCTTAGACAAAAGAATCCTAATGATATAATAATTGTATATATACCAGAGTTTGTGGTTTCAAAATGGTGGCAGCAGTTTTTGCATAACCAATCAGCCTTAAGAATAAAAACTCAGTTGCATTATATGAATGGAGTAATTGTTTCTTCGGTGCCTTGGAGACCTGATGAAGCAATTGGATAAGGATTTTTACTTTAGTATTATATTTAAAAAACTAATATTTAGAAAGTGTAAAAAAATTGCCTAAAACCTCAAGATCTTATAGTTCTATTTTAAGAGAGAATGTTTTAACTTTATTTAATGCATTATTAGCTATTTGTTTTATTTTTGTTATGCTAGCTGGTTCACCGCAAGA
>JAITSD010000072.1 GCA_031288055.1 Candidatus Opitulatrix roisinitermitis
AACAAACTTTATTTAGAAAAATTCGCGAAGCTCAATTAGCTATTGAAGTAGATAAAAGAATGTCAAAAGATGATATTTTACAAGGTTATTTAAATGTGGCGCCTTTTGGGCAGCAAGTCTATGGAGCTGAAACGGCTGCAGAACATTATTTTTCTAAATCAGCTAAAGATTTGAATTTGGTGGAATCAGCCACCATTGCTGCTATTACTAAATCACCATCGGCTTATGACCCAACTAAGCACCCTAAAGCTGCCACCGAACAGAGAAATATTGTTTTAGATTTGATGGCGGAAGTTGGCTATATAACAAATTCACAAAAAGATCAAGCTAGGCAAGTCGATTTGAAATCAACTTTAAAAATACAAGATGTCAAAGTGGGCTGCCAAGCTGCTGGTACTGCGGCATTTTTTTGCGATTATGTACAAAATGTGATTTTGTCGGATTCTATTTTTGGTTCCACGGCTTCTGATAGACGACAGTTTTTATATACTGGCGGTCTAAAAATTTATTCCACCTTAGATATTAAAGCTCAAAAATCAGCTCAAGAGCAAGTGGATGCTTATATCCCAAGTACAGATCCTTCAGGGTTAGGGGCAGCTCTTTCTGCTGTTCAACCAGGCACAGGTAAGATTATTGCTATGGCTCAAAATAAACCATACGACCCATCAGGTGAAACACCTGGTTCAACGGCGATTAACTATAATGTGCCTTTAGCTTTAGGTGGGTCAGGTGGTTTTTCACCTGGTTCAACTTGGAAACCGTTTGTTTTGGCAACTTGGTTAAAAGAGGGTTACTCTTTAAACGCTACTATGAGAACTTCAGATAGAGTTTTTAACACTTCGCAGTTCGCTTGTGCTTCACCAGGTGGCACTTGGAATTTGCATAATGCTACAGGCGTAAGCTATTCTTCGCAAACCCCATTAGTGGCAACAGAGCAGTCAAACAATGTACCATTTGCTGTGATGGCAACGAAATTAGGACTATGTGATATTGTACAGACGGCCAAAACTATTGGTTATCAGGGAGCTACCCTTTCAACAGCTGATATTGCAGCTAATCAAACCGATATTCCACCCACCACAATTATTGGTGTGGGAAATGCTACACCATTAAATATGGCCAGTTCGTATGCCACTTTTGCCTCGGGTGGAATACATTGCGATCCTGTGGCTATTGATTCCATCACTAAATCAGATGGTTCTGCGGCTGCTGTGCCAACTCCTAATTGTCAGCAAGCTATTGGTTCTGATGTGTCGGCAGCAGTAGACTATGCTTTACAAAGAGTTATAACTAATGGTTTAGCTAGAGGTTTCGGACTAGATGGTGACCGCACTAGTGCTTTAAAGACTGGTACGGCCGAAGCAAATCATCATATTTGGGCTTGTGGTTATACACCGCAAATTGCTACAGCTGTTTGGGTGGGAAATCCAAATTGGGATCAAGATTTACAATATATGTCAATTAATGGTGTTTATAAAACAGTTTGGTACGGTTTAGATTTACCAGTGCCTATATGGCAGCATTTTATGAATGCTTATTTAGATGGTAAACCAATTGAAAGTTTTCCAGATATAGATCCTAAATATTTAGTTTATACTACCTCAGATGCTGGCTCCAATGGTTATATACCACAGCCGTCACCATCTCCATCGGATAATAATCCAACGCCAACTCCTGAACCAACGCCAACTTCTAAACCAACTCCTGAACCCAAACCAACCCCTAAACCCACCCCTAAACCCACCCCTACGCCAACTCCTGAGCCATAAGGGTGAGTTTGATAGTTAAATTTCTTAAAGCTAGTAGGGCTATATCTTTGCCCTTAGCTCTTATGACGAGTTTTTTTGGTGGATTGGGAGTATTTTTTACTCCAACTAGTTTTTGGAAAAAGATGGTTTTTTTATTATGTTGTATTTTATGTTTATCTTTACAGATAGCGGTCAATACCGGTAATGATTATTACGATAGTAAAAGTGGTTTAGACACGGCTAAATCCAATCCTTATAATATGATTGCTCAAGGTGTAGTTACTAGTCAATATATGTTCAGATTATATATTACGGCTTTTTTGTTTTCACTTATTTTAGGGTTGACTATTGTTGTAATAACTCAGTTTTTAGCTGGACTAATCTATGGTTGTATTTTTTTGTTAATAATTCATTTTTATTCAGCCGGTAAAAAACCTTTAGGTTATTTACCTTTAGGTGAAATAATTTCTTTTATATGTTTTGGACCTTTAGGTGTTGTTTTAGTACATTTTGTCATTTTTAAAAGTTTTGGTTGGTCAGAAGTTTTGTTAGGTTTTATACCAGGGGCTTATGCTTTTTTAATGATGTATTTAAATAATAGAAGAGATTTAAAAACAGATATGACGGTGGGTAAAAAGACTTTACCAGCTTATATAATTGATAAAAATAAATTATAATTAAAATAAAGTTTATAAGTTTAAAAATTATTATAAAATAATTAAATTTCTAAAATAGTTACTGCTGGTGGGCAAAGAAATCTAAATGGAAAATAAGCTGCCGTACCTAAACCTTCGGAAATAGAAATAACAGAATCTTTTATTTTGAAAACCCCAGCTGCATATTGTCTTGGTAAATCAGAGTTAGTTACTAAAGCCTCAATTTTTGGCAGGCGTAATTGCCCGCCGTGCGTGTGTCCGGCGAAAATATAATTAGTTTTGTTCGTTAAGTATGGTTTTAAAGCGTCTTTATAAGGGGCATGAGTTAGACCAATAATAATAGTTTTTTGATTCGCAGGATTTTTGATTAAAAAGATGTTTGAACGATTTTGTGGCAAATGATAATCGGAACTTCCAGTTATTTGTATATTAGTTTTTTTGATATTTAGATTAATTGTTTTATTTTCCACAAATTGCCAACCTAAAAATTCAAAACCAGCCCGTAGTCGTTTAGTGTCTAATGTAGTTTTATTAGTGTAATTGTTGGTTTGTGAGCTAGGATGGAATAAATATTGCAAGGGATTGGCTGGTTTAGGTGAAAAATAATCATTTGAACCAAATACAAAAACGCCTGGAACTTTATTTAATTTAGCTTTTTTAAAGGACTCAATTAATTTTTCTATAGCTTTATTCGATGATATATTGTCACCAGTTACAATAATTAAATCAATATTTTGTGATTTTAGTGAAGTTATAAACTTTAATTTTAATTTTTGGGTTGACCAAAGATGTATATCAGAAATATGTAATAGTTTAATATTATTATGACCGACTTTATAGTATTTAATTTTAAAAAGTTTAGTTTCTAAATAGGCCCAAAAGCCTAAGGCTGATATAACGCCTAATAAAATTTTTTTAAACATTTGGTTTAACGCCTATAGCTAATTTAACAGCCTCGGGGTCTAAAGTCGGCTCAGTGCCGCCGAATAAAGGACAATAATCTTTTTGATATTCACACCAATTACAAAGTTTATTTTTTTTAGGTAGCCAACGATTTGTTTCAGCAGTTAACTTTATGTTTTGCCAAATAGTGTTAATTTGTTTAACTAATTGATTAATATCATTGTTGCTGGGTTGAGTTTGCACAGCTTTACCATCTTTTAAATAATAGAGAGTTAAATTGTCTGGTAAATTATGATAGTTTTTTTGCCATAAAAAACTATAAAAATGTAATTGAAAAATAACTTCGTCTAAAAATTGTGGATTAGGACTATTCCCAGTTTTATAATCAACAATTCTAATCTTGCCATCTGGGGATTTATCAATTCGGTCAATTTGCCCTAAAAATCTGACATCTTGTGAATTAAAACTAACCCATAGTTCTTGTTTTTCGGCTAGAACTTTTTCAGGATTTTCCATAGTGAAATAATTATTAATGAATTTTTTAACATCATTATAAAAATTATCTGGTAAAACGATATTTTCTAAATCTTGTTTTCGTCCTTTAGAAATATCGTGTTTAACAATTTCTTGCCAAGTGGTTTCCACAATTGATAAAGCACGGTCTAAATGTCTCTTATTAGGCTCAAGCTGAAAAACTTTTTCTAAAACTTTATGAGTTAAAATGCCTTTTAAAGCTTCAGGACTTGGTGGGAAAAGTATTTTATCAATTTTTTGTAAACGAAAAGCTAAAGGGCATTTAGTAAAGTTTTTAGCGGCTGTGGGAGATAAAGTCGGAAGTGCTTTATACATAAATTAATGGTATCATATATGTATTATGGGTCAGGCGGAGAATATTTATAACTGTGTATTTGAAACTTTTTCTATTGGCTTAGGTCCTTCCAGTTCTCACACTGTGGGGCCTATGGTGGCGGCTAAACATTTTGCCGATTTGGTTAAATCTAAAGTGTCACAAAAAAAAGTCTATTATAAAATTATGCTGTATGGCTCTTTAGCTGCTACATCTGTGGGACACGGCAGTATTAATTCTATTTTGGCTGGTTTAGAGGGTTTAAATCCTGACACAGCTGATCCAGAATATGTTAAATCCTTATATGATAATTACTCTACAAAAGATGATATTGTTTTAGTTAAAAATAATACTTTAGATTCTAATCACCCTAATGCTATTAGACTTTATGCTTTTTTAGATTCTGATAAACAACAAGAGATTTTATCTAGAGATTATTTTTCAGTTGGCGGTGGCACAGTTATGATTCGTCAAAACAATGGCAAATTAGAATATATGAATAAAGCTATAATAACTAATCAAAAATACCCTTTTAAAACTATGAGTGAAGCCACAAAACTTTGTTATGACCATGACATGACTTTATACCAATTAGCTAAAGCTTATGAACTACAAAATCATAGTGCTAGCCAATTAGAAGCGGGTATGGCAAAAATATGGCAAGTTATGGAGCAAAGTATTGAGGGTGGTTTACAAGCGGAAGGTGTTTTACCTGGTTGGTTAAAAGTGCCTCGTCGAGCTAAGTCTATTTTTGATAAATTAACTAATGACGCCCAAAAAGGACTAAATATTGAAAATCAAAAATTAATGGCTTACGCCATTGCTGTATCGGAGCAAAATGCTGACGGTCAAAGAGTTGTTACAGCTCCCACCAATGGTGCTGCTGGGGTTATTCCAGCGGTTTTGTATGCTTGGGTTAGGCAACAAGAAGCCAATGATATACCACAGGCCAAAATAGAGTCGGGTATTGGTAGATTTATATTGACTGCTAATATAGTTTGTTCTATTATTAGAAAATATGCTTCTTTGGCTGGTGCTGAAGTTGGTTGTCAAGGGGAGATTGGTTCAGCTTCATCAATGGCAGCTGCTGGATTAACTGAACTTTATGGCGGCACAGTTTGGCAAATAGAAAATGCTGCAGAAATTGCTTTAGAACATCATTTAGGTTTGACTTGTGATCCAGTGGGTGGATTTGTGCAAATTCCGTGTATAGAAAGAAACGCAATTTCTGCTAGAACAGCTGTAGCAGCAGCCCAGTTAGCTATGTGTTCACAAGGTTCTCATATAGTTAGTTTAGATAAAACTATTTTAACTATGAATGAAACTGGTAAAGATATGAATGTTAAATATAAAGAAACAGCTATGGGTGGTTTAGCTAAAAACTTTGTAGACTGTTAATAATTTGTAGACTGTTAATAATGGGTATTTTATATTTATTTGATGTGGTTACTGTGGTTATAGGAGTGGTCTATATTTTATATCAAATAGCTTATGTTATAATATCTTTGACCCATAAACCAATAGTTTTTCCTAAAGCTGCTCCTAAAAAATATGGTATTTTAATAAGTGCTAGAAATGAAGAAGCTGTTATAGGCAATCTTTTGCAGTGTTTAAAAAATCAAGATTACCCTAATGAAAAATACGATATTTTTGTGGTGGCTGATAATTGCACTGATTCTACGGGTGATATCGCTAGAAGTTTTGGGGCTATAGTTTATGAAAGAACTAATAAAAAACAAGTAGGTAAGGGTTGGGCTTTAGCTTATCTTTTTGATAAAATGTTTGCTGACAATTTACAAAATAATTATGATGCTTTTATAATATTTGATGCTGATAATACTATGGAATTAGATTATTTGGATCAAATGAATAAATGTTTTTCGTCCGGTTATGATGTAGTTACTAGTTATAGAAACTCCAAAAACTTTTCTGGGAATTGGATTTCTTCAGGCACAGCTCTTTGGTTTATAAGAGAGTCACGCATGATAAATAATACACGGATGATTTTAGGTAATAATTGTCATGCTGGCGGTACAGGTTTTTTATTTTCTAAGAGAATTATGTTGCGAAATAAAGGCTGGAAACATCATTTAATTACTGAAGATTTAGAGTTTAGTATTGATTGTATTTTGCATAAAGATAGAATTGGCTATTGCGGACAGGCTATTTTATACGATGAGCAACCAGTGTCTTTTTCACAATCTTGGAGACAAAGATTGCGTTGGTCAAAAGGATTTTTACAGGTTTTTCGTCATTATTCTAAAGAAATGGTGCGTCACGCTATTGATGAAAAAGATTTCTCTTCAATTGATATGACTTTACTTTTATGTCCATGGATGGTGATTTTTTTAGTTAGAGAAATTTTAGCAGTGGTTTACATTTTGTTTGATAATATCTCTTTAGAAAGTCAGATATCTACCACTATAACTTTAGCGGGTGGATTTTTACTTTCCACAATTCCAATGTCATTGGTGGTAATAATTACCGTATTTGCTGAACGTAGAAATATACGAGCTACTAATTTGGAGTTATTAGTTTATTCATTAACTTTTCCTATATATGTTATGTCTTATATTCCTATTTCTTTCCAGGCTATTTTTTCTAAACCACAATGGAAGCCAATAATTCACACTGGTGGCTAGATTTTTTAAAACTTTTAAACTTTTTTTATAATTAGCGGCGACTGAAAAAGTAATCTATATTTTCCAAGAGGAACATTTTCTTTAGCGTTGTCCCAATATTTAAGTATGTCGGTTTGCCAATTAGTACCTTCAGTCCATATGTGGTATGTCTTACCTTCGTCTAATTTGAAAAGAGTGGCTAATTGTTGCACTCCTTGGACGACTTGATAGCCTGTTGGCAGTGTTATAAGAGGCACATCAACTCCACCCCTAGATGAAATTGTAAACTCAGCATCAAGAGATAAACTACCTATTATCATTCCATTAGGCTGCTCGTAGCCTATATACAAGTTTTCATAAGTTACTCCCCAAGAGAAATAAGAATTGGTATTTTTAATTATTGAAAAATTATATTCCCTACCTATTTCAGCATATTTTGTATAAACGCTTTTGGCACTAGGAAATTGATTATCAGTATTACTAGTGTCAAGAGAATTAACCTTACCCAAATTAGTTAAAGCTTGGCTAGCTGAATTAGCCCCCGTGCCGCCTTTAGTTAAGGGCAAAGTTGTTGAACTTGAACTAGCGTTAGCTTGAGTGAAACAACCGCTAATAAATCCCAAAATGACTAATAAAAATATGTTAATTAAGACGCCAAATTTTTTAATATTCATACTAAATTATTCCAAAAAAAAAACGGTTAATAGCCCCGATAATTTTCTAATAAAATTGTTAGAAGGGACTGCTACCCTTT
>JAITSD010000005.1 GCA_031288055.1 Candidatus Opitulatrix roisinitermitis
TTATTAATTGGTACTGTAGCTTTATTAAACAATAAAGACAAATTTAACAATTTGCAATTATTGGTTATTGATGAACAACATAAATTTGGTGTTAGTCAGCGAAATTCAATAAATGACAGTAATTATAACCTAACTCCTCATATTATATCTATGTCTGCCACACCTATACCTAGAACAGTGGCTTTATCAATATTTGCTAATTATAAAATAGTCACTTTACAAGTGCCAACCAATAATCAAAGTCCAAAAATAACTAAATTAATTAACCTAAACCAAAATTACACCATAAATTACTTGAAAAAACAAATACTTCAAAAGCTGGAAAACAAAAAACAAATTATAATAATAGTTCCTCGCATTAAAGACAGCATTAAAAATAATAATTCTAAATTAGCTAATATAATTACAGTATATAAACAGTATTCCAATGATCCACTTTTTGCAAATTATGAAATATCTTTTATACATGGACAAATGCCAAGTGATGCTAAAGCTAAAATTATGAATAAAATGAATAAATCTGAAATTGATATACTTATTTCTACCACAGTTATTGAAGTTGGTGTTGACTTGCCACAAGCTTCCACAATAGTTATTTATAATGCTGATGGCTTTTCAATTTCTCAATTACATCAATTACGGGGTCGAGTGGGTAGAAATAGAACTTTAGTTAAACAAGCTTTTTGTTTTTTATTATATAATTCGCCTATTAAAGAAAACTCTTACAAAAAATTAAAAGCTCTAGTTAAATATACCGATGGTTTTGAATTATCTGAAATAGATCTCAAATTACGAGGCGAGGGTGATATTTTAGGCAAAATACAATCTGGTAAGAAATCAAATTTAAAAATTATGAGAATATTAGAAAGTAAAGACCTTTTAAAATTATCTTACAAATTAGCCAACAAATATATTAATAGTGATTATTTTAATTATTCAGATGTTAAAAAATTAACTAAAAATAGTCAACAAATATATATAAATACAAACGATTTTTTAAATAAAATTTAATAATGAGGCGGCTTATTAGCCTTTAGGTTTTCGTCATTATCAGTGGAATTTGAATATATATTTTCTATATCTAATTTAGCTTTAAATTTATTTCTAATTAGTTTTGTATTTAAGTTCCTATCAAATAAGTTTTTTTGATTTTTAGTCATATTTTACTCCGTTTTAGTTCTATAAACATCATAAACTCCGTCAATTTTTCTAATAGATTTAAATAAAGTATTTAACTGTCTTTGCTCAGCAATTTCTACAGTAATAATAAATATAGCTACTTTATTTTCGGTGGTAGTTCCAGTAAATGACAAAGTTTTTATTTGATTTTCAGCAATAGCTGATGAGATTTCGGAAAGTAAATTATCTCTGTCTAAAGCTTCAACTTTTATACGGACATTAAATCGAGCATTAGCCCCACTAAGCCATTGTACGTCTATAAACCTTTCTTGATCCTTAGATAAATTAATTATATTTTTACAATCACTTCTATGGACTGTAATACCATGACCTTTAGTTATAAATCCAACTATTTTATCTCCCGGTACGGGTAGGCAACATTTAGCCAATTTTATCCACAAAGAATCAACCCCTTGAGCAATAACCCCTGGATTATTGATATCAGCTTTAGTAGGAACAGACGTTTGAATGCTATCTATAACTTTATTACTATCTAAGCCAATAATTTTTTTAATACGATTAATTACATTCATAGTTGAGATTTTGCCCTCACCCAAACTAGCAAAAACACTAGATATTTCCGATAAATTTAATTGACTAGCCACACTTTCCAAAACTTCATTAGACAAAGCCACCTTATTATCAATATGTTCTTTATTTAAAGACCTAAGCAAAGAGTCTTTACCTTCCTCAATAGATTGTTCACGCCTTGATTTAGAGAACCACTGTCTAATTTTATTTTTAGCTCTGGGTGATTGAACAAACTCCAACCAATTAGCCGACGGACCAGCATTGGCATTTTTGGAAGTTAAAATTTCTACAGTATCGCCATTTTGTAAAATAGTATTTAAAGGCACCATTTTATTATTTACCTTAGCACCTATAGCACTTTCTCCTACGCGTGTATGGACTGAATAAGCAAAATCTACCGGTGTAGCTTTAGCTGGCAACTCAGTTACTTTACCCAAAGGTGTAAAAACATAAACTTTTTGCGGTCCTAAATCTGCTCTTAAAGATTCTAAAAACTCTTTTGAATCATTAGTCTCAGACTGCCAATCCATTAATTGATTTAGCCATTTTAAGTTTTTACCCGATTCAATATCTTTAGCTAAACTCATCTCCCCCTTAGATTTAGCTTTATAAACCCAATGTGCTGCCACACCATATTCAGCATAATGGTGCATATCATAAGTCCTGATTTGCACTTCAAAGGGTGAAGTATCAGGTCCTTCAACTGAAGTATGTAATGATTGATAGCCATTATATTTTGGCCTAGCAATATAATCTTTAAATCGGTTAGTTATAGGGGGCCAAATAGCGTGAATGGCACCTAAAGCACCATAACAATCTCTAACTGAATCTACTAATATTCTAATGGCTAACAAATCATACATATCCTTGAAATCAACACCTCGATTAACCATTTTTAAATAAATTGAATAATAATGTTTCGGTCGACCTGTAATATCAGCTTTTATTTTCAAATTATCTAGTTCTTGTTTTACCTTAGTAATAAAATTATTTATTAATTGATTTCTTTGTTCTTCAGAGTTTTTAACTAAACGACTTATTTCATCATATATTTTAGGATAAAGTGTTTTAAAAGATAAATCTTCTAATTCTAATTTAATAATATCTAAACCCATCCTGTCAGCTAATGGAGCATATATTTCTAAAGTTTGTTTAGCTTTTTTGGCAGCTTTATCTGGCGGTGAATAGACCCAAGTTCTAGCATTGTGTAAACGATCAGCCAATTTTATAACTAAAACTCTAATATCTTTAGACATAGTTATAATCATTTTTCTCATAGTCTCAGCTTCAGCATTTGAACCAAACTTTATAGAATCCAATTTAGTTACGCCATCAACTAGAAAAGCAATTTCGTGGCCAAACTTAGCCTCTATATCATTTAATATAACAGGCGTATCCTCAACAGTATCATGCAACAAAGCCGCTTGTAAAACAGCTATAGGTGGCGAATAATCAATTAAAATTTTAGCCACTTGAACAGGATGGATAATAAAAGGCTCGCCAGAAAATCTAGTTTGTCCCTCATGAGCTTGCTTAGCAAAATTATAAGCAATTTCTAATTTAGTTATATCAGTTTTATTATATTTACCTATTAAGGAATTTAAAAAATCGTTAAATAATTTATCTAATTCAACGATTTTATACTGATTCATAATCAACTAATTTATTTATAAAATTTTATATAAAGATATAATTTTATAACCTTGTAATAATTTAGTAGCTTCAAAATCAGTTAATTCAATTACGAAACCAAAACCAGCTATTTTAGCACCAATTGACTTAAGTAAATTTTTAGCCGCATCAACCGTACCGCCTGTGGCAATAACATCATCTAACACAAAAATTTTATCATCCTTAGCTATTCGTTTATCCTGTATTTCTAAAGTATCTTGGCCATATTCTAAAGAGTAAGTAATACTTTTAACTGGCGGAGGTAATTTACCAGCTTTTCGCAAAGGGATAAAGCCTATACCTAACCTTTGAGCTAAAGGTGCGCCAATTATAAAACCTCTAGCTTCTATACCGACAATATATTTAATATCTTTAGGCATAAGTTTAACAAAAGCTTCTATTAAATAATCAAAGGCTTTAGCATCAGCTACCGCTGGCATAATATCTTTAAATACAATACCTGGCTTAGGGAAATTGTCAATATCGGCAAAATGCGACAAAACATATTTAGCTTTATCTTGACCAATAATATCTAACTGTCCATTCATTAATTACTCCTTCATTTTGTTATAAATTATAATATTTATAAAATTGATAGCACTTTTTAATAATAACATAAATCAAAATATTAAAAGGTGAGCAATACTTTAAATACAATATTAACTAATAATTA
>JAITSD010000083.1 GCA_031288055.1 Candidatus Opitulatrix roisinitermitis
AAAATATAGCCCCTAATTTTTTAAAACTGAACTTATTCCAGTTTTTTCTAATTTTTATATTTCTAATTTTTATATTAGTTTTTTTAATATTCATACTAAAATTATTCCAAAAAAAAAAACACTTAATAGCTTGATATCCTTACAACAAAAATGTTAAAAATAGGATAAAATATGTCAACCAAAAGGTAGTAGTCTCCAGTCCCGTTTAAGTACATTTTCTTTAAAAACAGCTTAACAAGTATTTTGGCATTTGTTAAGTTAATAGTGTTAGAATTAATTTATGATTGATTTTGTTGGTCGGAAGTTTACTGATTTTCCAGAACCTAAGCCGATTACTCAGCATGGACAAGCTAGAGTTGTGGCATTTTGTAATCAAAAAGGTGGTGTTGGCAAAACTACTACTTGTATAAATCTAGCAGCGGCTTTAGCTGAATATGGTAGAAAAGTTTTAATTGTTGATTTTGATCCACAGGGTGCTGCCTCGGCAGGTTTAGGAATTAACCCTTATGAAGTGGATAATACTATTTATACTCTTATAACGAATCCTAAATTAGATCCGCAACAATTTATTTTATCAACTAAAATTAAAAATTTGGATATAATACCAGCCAATATAGATTTGTCAGCTGCTGAAATGCAATTAGTCAGTGAGGTTGCTAGAGAGCAAATTTTAAAATCAGTTTTAGATCCTTTACGTCAAAATTATGACGCTATATTTATAGATTGTCAACCATCGTTAGGGCTTTTAGCAGTTAATGCTTTAGTAGCCTCTGATGGTATTTTAATCCCACTTTCGGCAGAATATTTTGCTATGCGGGGTTTGGCTTTATTAGTTGATACTATTGAAAAAGTTAAGGGTCGGTTAAATTCTAGTTTACAAATTGATGGAATTATTACAACTATGTTTGATAAAAGAACTCTACATTCAAATGAAGTTATAAAATCCATTTATGGTGGATTTCACGATAATCTTTTACACACAGTAATTTCTCGCTCAGTTAAATTACCCGATTCCACTATTAGAGCTTTACCTATAACACATTTTGAGCCTAAACATAAAGTAGCGGTGGCTTATTTTCAATTAGCTAGAGAAATAATTGCCAGAAATATAGTAAAATAGTTTTTATGTCTGAAGAGTTTATAGTTTCTCAACCAGCTTTTTCAGGTTCTTACAGTCTTATGTTGGAGTTAATACGAAAAAATAAACTAGATATTTCGAAAATTTCTTTATATTCAATTGTGGATGAATTTTTGGTTTATGTTAATAAAATAAAAGAAACCAATAAATTATCTGAAATGTCCGATTTTTGTCAAACAGCCACTCTTATGTTAAAAATAAAATTATCAGTGCTTTTGCCTAAACCTGAATCTTTAATGACTGAGGAAGATTTTGAACTTTTAGAAGCTAAAGATATTTTATTTGCTAAATTATTACAATATTCAGCTTTTCAAACAGTGGCAAAAGTTTTTGACAAACAAATTAATGCCGTCCAAAAAACTTATCCTAGAATTGGTCAAATTGATGAAATGGAGATTTTACCGCCTTTAAAATGGAATATAACAGGGATTAAATTAGCTAAAGTTTTTAGTCAAGTTTTATTAGCTAAAATGCCTGATAAATTAGACATTTCCTATTTACACAATCCTAAATATTTAGTCATCACACAGCGTCAAATTATTTTGCGTAATTTGACTAAAGTAAATAAGTTGTCTTTTAATAAACTAGTTAAAAAACAAGCTAACCCGTTGGTTACCTGTGTTATATTTTTAACTTTATTGATTATGTATAAGGACAGAGAAATTGAATTAAGACAAGCTAAACATTTAAGTGATATAAATATTATGAAAGTTAAAAAATAATTTATGAAATCGGTTAATTTAACATCAGTAAATGATGGTCAAAAAAAGTTAAATGAGACTAAACCTAAACAAAAAAAAGATAGAGTAAAATTGCTTTTAGAGACCGATTTAGCAAAAGCTATGGAGGCTATTTTAATTATTTCACCCAAAGCTATAACAGTTAAAGATTTATGGCAAGTTATTTATAAAATAGATAAATCTATAACTCAAACTAAAATAGAACAAGTATTAATTAATTTAGTTAAAAAATATTCGTTTAATTATGGTTTTAGTTTGAGCAAAACCTCTTTAGGTTATAGATTTTATTCATCGGTGGAACAAAAATTAATAGTGGAAAGTTTTTTACAAAACATTCAAATTGAACAGAACTTATCTTTAAGTTCTTTGGAGACTTTGGCTATTGTAGCTTATAAAGGCCCTATTTCTAGGACGGAGATAAACTCTATTAGGGGAGTTAATTCTGATTCTACTATTAGAACTTTGCAATTACGCGATTTAATAACTGTTAAAAATCCAAATAAAACTAATATTGTTACGCTTTTTGAAGTAACTGATTTATTTTTGGAAAAAATGTCTATTTCCTCCTTAGACCAATTACCGCCTTTGGCTCCGTATTTGCCTGATGAACCATTATTAGATAAAAAAGTTATTTGATAAAAGATAAAATTGTGTAAAATATGGAAAAGATAAGACTCCAAAAAGCTTTGGCAATGGCTGGTGTAGCTTCTAGACGAGCATCTGAAAAGCTGATTGAACAAGCTAGGGTTGAAGTCAATGACCAAATAATTGCTGAGCAGGGTTTTCGGGTTTGTCTGGATACTGATGTTATAAAAGTGGACGGAGCTAGAATTAGTTTTGATAAAAATAAAATTGTTTTGGTTTTAAATAAGCCAATTGGAGTGGAAAGCACTATGTCTATTGAAACTAATAATACATCTTTGGCAGATTTAATACCAGTTAAATATAAAGGTATTTTTCCTATTGGTAGATTAGACAAAAATACTACTGGTCTTTTACTTTTTACTAATGATGGAGAGTTAACTTATCGTTTATCACATCCTAAATATAAAGTTTCAAAAAAATATATTTGTTTAATTGCTGGACAAATAGGCAATAATAAAATTAAACAATTGTTGCAAGGCGTTAGTTTAGAAGATGGTTTATCTAGATTCGATAAAGTTAAAATAATTGGCTCAAATGGCGATAAAACTATTTTGGAAATTATTTTACATAGCGGGAAAAATAGAATTATTAGGCGTACTTTAAAAGCTCTAGGTTTTGAGATTTTAGAACTGTCTAGAATTGCTTTTGGCTCAATTATGTTGGGCGAATTAAAATTAGGTAAAATGCGAGTTTTGTCTGCCACCGAGGTTGGTTCTTTGGCTAAATTGGTTCAGCTTTAAATATATATGTTAAATAATTTTTCTAACCAAGATAATAATAAATTAGTAGCTTGGGAAAAATATTCTAATTATTTTGATGAAATTGAAACTTTTGATCGAGGTGGTAAATCTTCTAATAGACCACGCACTAAAAAACAAGTGAAATATATTAATACTAAAGTAGCTTATATAATTTCTGTAGCCAGAGGTCGTTATAGTTTAGATAATGGTTTATTAGCTCGCACAGGTCGGCAATTAGGAGTCACTAAATTAGTGGTGGGGGATAAGGTTGAATATAAAGTCGGGCAAAATAATTTAGATAAAGTTAATTTAAGTAACAACCATTTAGCCGAGGCTGGTAATTTAGTTAATAACAACTTAGTTCAAATAGTTAAAATCTTTCCTCGAACCACTGTTTTATCCAGAACTTCAAATGATGGTTCACCAATTATTAAAACAATGGCTAGTAATTTTAATACTGTTTTAATTTTGCAGTCCTTAGATGATAAAAATTATTCAGGAGATTTTATAAATCGAATTATTAGCTCATTAGAGGGGCAAAGCGTTAGAATAATTATTGGTTTAACAAAATGTGATTTATCTGATTTATACGGCGTGGTGCCAAAAGTTTATGCTGATTTAACTAATTATAAAATTGTGAAGTTTTCTATAAATAGGAAACCTGAGTTTATTCCGAAAAATGTTACGGTTATTATAGGTAAATCAGGTGTGGGTAAATCAAGTTTGTTAAATAAATATATACCTGGAGCTAAACAAAAAATCGGAGATGTAAATACAACAACTAATCAAGGTCGGCACACCACTAGTGCTGTTCGGGCTTTTAAATATGAGCAAACTTGGATTATTGATACTCCTGGCGTTAGATCGTTTGGTTTACTTTAACTTTTGCCTTTAGATCGTTTAGGGCGAGGTTTAATAGTCATTTTAATAGGTGTGCCATAAAAAGAAAAAACTTTGCGTAAATTATTTTCTATAAAACGCATATAAGGAGCCGTAAGATAATCTGTGGTATGCCAAATAATTTTTGGTGGTTTTATATCTACTTGTGAACCATAGAGTATTCTTGGTTGTTTACCACCTCTAACTGGGTGAGGTTTAGCATCTGTTATTTGTTTTATAAATTGGTTAATTTTAGCGGTAGTAATTCGTTTTTTATAGGAATGCAAAACTTCGACTAAAGCTTTATCAATTCGGTTAATATGCCATTTGGTTTTAGCACTAAAATTAATTTGAGGTGCCCAATTGACAAAGTCTAGTTTAGTATCAATATCTATTTGTATAGAGTTTTTTTGGTCTTCATTTAGTAGATCCCATTTATTAAAAGCTACAATTATAGCTTTTCCAACTAAAATAACTTCTGATAAAATTTTCATATCCTGTTCAGTAACGCCTTGCGTGGAATCAATTAGAAAAAGCACTACATCAGATCTATCAATAGCTAAATGGGTTCTAATAGAGGAATAATAATCAATTTCACCAAGTGTCCACTGCTTTTTTTTAATTCCCGCTGTATCAATAAAATTATATTGGCGTTTATTCAATTCAATAATTTGATCAACTGGGTCACGCGTTGTGCCGGCTTTATCATTGACCGTGACTCGTTTTTCTCCTAGAAGTGCATTCAATAAAGAGGATTTTCCACAATTTGGTTTACCGATTAAAGCCACATTAGCAACATTGTTTTGTATGGTGTTATTAGTTGACCAATTATTAGTTTTTTGAATAATTTTTAATTTATTAACCATTAAATCTAGTAAATCACCTATACCTCGACCGTGTAAAGCTGAAATTGGTTGGGGTTCGCCTAATCCTAAAGTGTAAAATTGAGCTGTTTCATTTTCGTGAGTTTGATTATCAACTTTATTAACCACTAAAATAACTTGTTTTTGACTTTTGTAAATAAGTTTTAACATTTGTTCGTCTGTATTAGTCACGCCAGTGTTGACATCGGTTAGAAAAATTAAAATATCAGCTGAGTTTATAGCGTTTTCCGATTGTTTGGCTACACTTAAATCTATCCCTTTGACTCTTTTAGCCCATCCGCCAGTATCCATTATTTCAAAATCTAAACTATTCCAATTAGTTTTGTAATTAATTGTATCTCTTGTTACACCTGGTTGGTCTTGTGTCACAGCTAACCGTT
The DNA here is from genome assembly GCA_031288055.1 of Candidatus Opitulatrix roisinitermitis. Classification (GTDB taxonomy): domain Bacteria; phylum Actinomycetota; class Actinomycetes; order Actinomycetales; family Bifidobacteriaceae; genus Opitulatrix. The sequence goes on from JAITSD010000083.1 coordinate 5,407, forward strand.
TACCCAAAATACGATTTATTAGAGTTGATTTACCAACATTAGGGCGACCGATAATAGCAACTTTTAACATAAACTTACTTTAAATTGTTTAGTTTAGAATTGATTATTTTGGCTATAAAATCTACGGTTTGGTTTAACGACATATCAGTATTGTCTACCACGACTGTGTCAGCTGAGGGATTGGCAAAGTTATTAATTTGTAAATCTGCTTTATCTCTTTTATCAATAGATTTAGCTAGGCTGGTGATATCTTTTATATTTAATTCTTTGGCTCGGCGGCGAGCTCGGGTAGTTTCATTTGATTTTAATAATATTTTAATATCTGCTTCAGGTATCACCACTTTAGCAATATCTCGTCCTTCAACTATTATACCCTTAGTATGCGAATGTTGGTTGGTAAAATTATGTTTGGCTATTATAGACTGCTGCCAAGCAATTAATAGAGCTCTAATTTGTGGAATGGAGGCTATATGACTGACTAATTTAGTTATATTTTGGTTTCTTAGTTGATTATTGATATTTTTGTTAAAGTATAAAATTTTAAAGTTTTCTGGATTCAAGTTAATTGTAAGTTTTCTCTGACTAATTAATTTATCAAGTAAGTGGCAAAAATTAGCTGTATTCTTATTATTTTCAAGATTATGTTTTTCAGATTTTACAATATAAGTTATGGCTCTATACATGGAACCAGTGTCTAAATAAGCTAAATGATATTTTTTGGCCAGTAGTTTAGCGGTTGATGATTTTCCGCTGCCACTAGCTCCGTCAATAGCTATAATTGAACTCATAAGTCAATTCTAACATATAGATTTAGCTAGTTTTAAGCAAAATTAAAACTATAAATTTGCTATTTTTTGCTTTGTTAAATAGTGTAAACTTTTAATATGTCAGGTTCATATTCAGCCAAAGATTTAACTTATTTAGAGGGTTTAGATGCTGTTAGAAAAAGACCTGGTATGTACATTGGTTCAACTAATTATTTAGGTTTAATGCATTGTTTATGGGAAATAATTGATAATGCGGTTGATGAAGCTTTGGTTGGTTTTTGTAACAGAATTGAGGTTTTGCTAAATCCAGACGGTTCGGTTTGTGTAAAAGATAATGGTAGAGGTGTGCCAGTTGATATTGAAAAGTCGACTCGTTTAACTGGTGTGGAATTAGTTATGACAAAATTGCACGCCGGCGGTAAGTTTGGTGATAAAGCCTATGCATCATCTGGAGGTTTACACGGTGTTGGAGCTAGTGTGGTTAATGCTTTATCATCTCGTCTAGATATAGAAGTTAAACGCAGTAGTAATATTTATGCTATGAGTTTTCAAAGAGGTAAACCGGGTGTTTTTGCTAATGATAGTTCTGAAGTTAAAAATCAGCAAGATTTTACAGCTTATAAAAAGTCGGAAACAAATAGGTTAAGGGTGATTGGTAAAACTGATAAATTTGATACTGGAACCATTATAACTTTTTGGCCCGATAGACAGATTTTTCCATCAACAGAGACTTTTCATTTAGATTCACTTTTATCAAGAGCTAGAAAAACAGCTTATTTAGTGGCAGGTTTAAAAATAATTATTCATGATTTACGGGCTGGAGAAAATCAGAAATATCAATTTTTATCAACTGGGGGAATAAGAGATTTTGTGAGTTTTTTATCAACAGGTGAAGCCATAACTAGTATTTGGCAAATTACCGGTTCTGATAATTTTGAAGAAACAGTTCAGGTACTTGATAAAAATGGACACCTTCAACCTAAACTTGTGTTAAAAAAAGTTGATGTAAATATAGCTTTACAATGGTCGAAAGATTATGAAACACATTGTCAGTATTTTGTTAATATTATTGATACACCTAATGGCGGTACACATCAACAGGGTTTTATAGCAGGATTAGTTAAAGCTTTTCGCAAAATAATTGTGGCTAAAGCTAGAACTCTAAAGTTAACTAAAAATAAGAGTTTTAAAGTTGAAAGAGATGATATTTTAGCTGGTTTAACAGCTGTGGTAACAGTTAGATTGGCTGAACCGCAATTTGAAGGACAAACTAAAGAGATTTTAGGTACTCCGCAAATTAAAAATATTGTTCAAAACTTAGTTATAACAAAATTAGAAGAATTTTTTTCCACTCATAAACGAGATTTAAAACCTCAAATTCAACCGCTTTTAGAAAAAGTGGTTGGTGAGGTTTATGCTAGACAACAAGCTAGACATCAAAAGGAAATTGCTCGTCGCAAAACTGTTTTAGAAAATTCAACTTTGCCAGCTAAATTGGCAGATTGTTCTTCTAAAGAAGTGGAAAATTCAGAATTATTTATTGTGGAAGGAGATTCAGCTTTAGGTACGGCTAAATTAGCTCGTAATTCTGATTATCAAGCACTTTTACCTATTAGGGGTAAAATTCTAAATGTGGCTAAAGCTCCTATATCAGCTATGCTAGCTAATGCTGAATGTTCGGCTATTATACAAGTTATAGGAGCGGGTTCTGGTAAAACTTTTGATATAAATCAAGCTCGTTATTCTAAAATTATTTTAATGACAGATGCTGATGTTGATGGAGCACATATTAGGATTTTACTTTTAACATTGTTTTTTCGTTATATGCGACCTTTAATAGAAAATGGTAGAATATTTGCTGCTGTGCCGCCTTTACATAGAATTGAGCTAAAAAGGCAAACTGATAAATATATTTATACTTATTCGGAGGATGAGCTTTATAAAACTTTGGCAAAATTAGATGATGATGGCGTATCTTATAAAGAGGACATTCAAAGATATAAGGGTTTAGGTGAGATGGACGCCGATCAATTAGCTGAAACTACAATGGATAAAGAATTACGCACTTTAAGGCGTGTGAATATGTCAGATGCAGCTAGTGCAGAGGAGATTTTTAAATTATTAATGGGTGACGAGGTACCGCCTAGAAAAAGTTTTATAATAGAAAATGCTAATTCGTTTAATCGCGAAAGAATTGATATTTAAAGAATTAATATTTAATGTTATTGACTAAACAATATTTTGAACTTTTAGATGACATAGTTAATTGGTGGAATAGCGATTCAATAGATTTTGATAAAGCAAAATTAGATATAATTATTAATATTATAAAAGACAAACAGACACAGTTATACGGAGTTGATGGACAAGGCGGACTTTATGGCAATTATTTAGATAATAAATTTGCTTTGAGCGATACATTAACTAAATTGCGTAAACAATCTAAATATCAATTCGATTTTGATTATGAAGGTTTTAGAAAGAGCCGACTTGATAATATTGCTTTAAAAGAGATGTATAAACAACAACAATTTATTTTAGAGCGTTATGCAGATTTATATGCTGTAACAATGGTTAAACGATCTAAAATGAAAAGAGCTGAACTTCTAAAAATAGGTGTTTTGCAGAAATTTAAGGATTTCGCGATAGGTAATTTTGTTTTAGAATCGCCTAAAAATAGAAAAAACTATCGTGTTGGAGGTACTAACGCTTATGAGGCGGTATTCTCACAATATAGTCAAAGATCACTTTATAATAAATTATTAAATCCAGAAGAGGCTAAAACAGGTTATGATATTTTTAAATATTTTGTGAATCAAAGCACTTTTTTAGGAGATTGGGAAAAAGTTAAAGATTCAGGAGTTTTAGATTATTTTGGTGCAATTTCACGAGGTAATA
>JAITSD010000116.1 GCA_031288055.1 Candidatus Opitulatrix roisinitermitis
GGCTTCTTGGGCTTCAGTGTTAGGTATTCTAATATCGTTATTTAGTCCAGTTTGAATAGTATAGGCTAAGGTTCCTAAACCACTTAGTAATATCAACCATCCTAAAATAGTAATCTTAGCATGTCGGGTTATCCAAAGTGCTAAATGATAAAGGGAGGATGACATAAAATTAAGTCTATATTATTTTTTTAGAATAGATAATTATTATTTGAAATTAGTTAATTAATTATTATTTTTTATAATTATTCTTAAAAACTTAGTTAAATAAATAGAGCAAATAGCCATAACCAGATGTCTCCATATTAGCTCTTTTAATAAATTTTAAACTGGCACTATTTATACAGTATCTTAAACCGCCGTCAGGTCCGTCATTGAAAACATGGCCTAAATGAGAATTGCTAGAACTTCTAACTTCAACTCTGGGCATATTAGGAATTGAGTTATCATATTTTTCATCAATTACAGCTTCATCAATTGGTTTAGAAAAACTAGGCCAGCCACAATTACTAGGAAATTTATCGTCTGATATAAATAGGGGTTGACCGTTTGTTATATCAACATAAATACCTTGGGAAAATTCGTTGACCGTTTGGCCAGTAAAAGCCTTTTCAGTACTATTTTCCTGAGTAACACTATACTGTATCTGGTTTAATTGTTTTTTCAGTTTAGCTTTATCGGGTATAGGGTATAGTGCTTTATCAATTAAAGGAAACTTTTTATTTAAGTATTTTAAATTAATGTGGCAATAACCATTAGGGTTTTTATTCAAATATTTTTGATGATATATTTCAGCTGGGTAAAAGTTTTCTAAGGGTTTTAATTCACAGGCTAGGTGCTGAGAATATTTTTGAGAAACTTCATCCCACACAGCTTTTAGAATTTTTAAATCTCTATTATTGGTATAATAAATGCCTGTGCGATATTGTTCGCCAATGTCATTTCCTTGCTTATTAATTGATATAGGGTCAATAATATCAAAGAAGCGTTTTGTTAAGGTTGTTAAACTAACGCCATCAGCATTATAGTTAATTTCAACAGTTTCGGCAAAGGTCTTGGTACCTTGGGCTATATTGTTATAGTTGGGAGTAAGTGATTTACCGTTTATATCTTGTAATATTCCATTGGCATAACCAACTTGGGTGGCTAAAACAAACGGTTGATTGGCAAAATATTTTTCTACGCCCCAAAAACAACCACCAGCAAAATAAATGGCTTTTCTTTGTTCTTTATACATGCTTTTATTTTACCATATTTAGGAGATTGCTCATTGCTTATTATTTAGTTATAAATTAGCTACTTTTATATCTGTTTCGCAAATGAATCCATCTATTTTTTGATCATGTAATTGGATTGGCAAATTGTTCACAATTTGCCAAGACCAGCCACATGCTATAATTTGACATGAGTTGCTATTTTGCTTAACGGCTTTTATTAATTTATCATAAAAACCTCCGCCGCGTCCTAAACGGTTAAAATTTTTATCAATAGCTAGACAAGGGATTAAATATAAATTATAGCCTAGATAAATATCTATTTGCTTAGCTTGGGGAGGAATAAAGTTTGTGATATTTATAAGTTGGGGTTCATTTAAAATAGCTTGATAACCAATAATTCTTTTATAAGGTGTTTTTTGCAAAAAAACTGACAGATTTTTTTGCCAATTTGTTAGATTCAAGTTGTCAGACAAATGGTTTTTATGAGCTAAAGTTTTCATTTTTTGTCTAAATAAGTCCTTTTGTTGTTTGATATTTAATTTGTTAAGCTTATTAATTGCTAAATTACAATCTAAATTATTTGAATTTTTATTAGTTAAAAAATCTTGCATTGTTATTAGTCTAGCAATAAATAATTTTGTGTTAGAATAAAATTGTGGAAGTACCTGAAATATCTGATTTTTTACCTCAGCCAATTTTATTTGCTGGTACTTTTTTTGAGATTAATCGTTTACAATTAATTCGTATAATTATGACACTTTTTATAGTAGTTTTTTTCTCAGTTGTGGCAAAAAAATCTCGTATAGTGCCTACAAAATTACAATCAGGTGTAGAAATAGTTATGGAGTTTTTGCGTAATCAGGTGGTTTACCAAAATATACCGGTAGCTTATGCTAAAAGATATATTCCTATGATAACGACTATTTTTTGTTCTATTTTCTTTTTTAATTTAACTGGTATTGTGCCAGGATTTAATTTGGCTGCTACAGCTGGCATAGGTATCCCTTTACTATTTGCTATTTGGGTATTTTTACAATACTGGAAAGCTGGTATACAACATCATGGTTTTTGGGGATTTTTGCGGGATGAATTATTTCCACGAGGTGTCCCCCCATTTGTTTATCCTTTAATTGCTCCTGTGGAATTAGCTCAGTTGTTAATTGTAAAACCGTTTTCATTAACTATACGCTTATTAGCTAATATGATTTCAGGACATATGCTTTTAGCTTTATGTTTTTTAGCTACGCAATTCTTTCTTTTTAAAGCTGGTTGGCCTATGATAATATTTTCGCCCATAACTTTAGCTGGGGCAATATTTTTTACATTATTTGAGATTTTTGTAGCAGCTTTACAAGCCTATATTTTTGCTTTATTGGCAGCAGCCTATATAGGATTGTCATATAAAGATGAATAGATATAATGGCAAAGTTCTTTTTTAGATACGGCTCTATGAATTCGGGGAAGTCAACTATGTTGATTCAAGTGGTTCATAATTATTCTGAAACAGGACAAAAGGCTATAGTTGTAAAACCAGCTATTGACACTAAAAATGAAGGAATACACTCCAGAGTAGGTATTTCTAAACCGGTGGATTTATATGTTAAAAAGATTGATAATATTTATCAGTTGATTAAAAATTTATATAGTCGACAGCCTTTTGACGCTATT
>JAITSD010000068.1 GCA_031288055.1 Candidatus Opitulatrix roisinitermitis
ATAATTAAAGCTATATTGGCTGTTGGCAAAGCTAAATTAGCTGCTTCTAATTCTAGCATTTTATCATAATCAATATTGGCCTCAGCTAATAAAATATTCATATGTCCTGGCATACGGCCAGCTACAGGATGAATAGCATATTTAACACTAATTCCTTTATTAGTTAATTCATAATCTAGTTGAGCCACCTCATTAGCCGCACCAGCTTGTGCCAAGCCAAATCCTGGAACTATTATAACTGTATTAGCATAAGCTAATTGTAAAGCTAAATCATCAGCTGTGGTAGTTTTAATATTTACTGTATTATCGGTTATATTTACCTGTCCAGCTTTTTGTCCAAAACCGCCTAATAATATTTTATGAAGTTGTCGGTTCATAGCTTGAGACATAAGAATTGATAAAATAGCACCGGCTGAACCAACTATAGCTCCAGCAATAATCATAACTGTATTTGTCACAATAAAACCAGCCATAGCCACAGCTAAACCAGTTAAAGCGTTTAAAACAGAAATAACTACTGGCATATCAGCTCCACCAATAGACAAAGTAAGCAAAACTCCTAACCCTAAACATAAAATTGCCACTAAATATGCTATATGGATAAAACTTTGTGGTGTTATAGAAGCTAAACTAATTATTACAGCTAATATAAGTATTATTATAAAAACTAAACGACCCGAAAAATCAATTACTCCGCTAGATATTTTACCGTGCAATTTAGCTGCTGCTATAAAAGAACCCGAAAAAGTTATACTACCTATTATAATACTCAAAAATGAAGCTATTAAAGTAATTATATCTATTTGTCTAATTACTAGAAAATCATTTAAAGCAATAATTGCTGCTGCACCGCCACCCACCATATTAAATAATGAGACTAATTGTGGCATTTGAGTCATTTTAACCTGTTTGGCTAAAGAATAGCCACAACCTGCTCCTAAAGCTATACCTAAAAACAAAACTAACCAAACTTTAGAGTCAAAATTGACTTTATTATTTAAACTAGTTTGCCAACTCGCCACTAAACAAGCTAATAACATACCACTGGCTGAAACATAATTACCTTTTTTAGCCGTTTTAGGATTATTCATAAAGTGTAAACCTATTACAAAACAAACCGCACTAGTCAAATATAAAAACCATACAATATTAATTATTCCCATAATTTACCTAATTACCTTTATTTTTCTTTTTAAACATATCTAGCATTCTGTCAGTAACTGTGTACCCCCCCACTATATTCATAGATCCAAACCAGGCTGCTATAAAAATTAAAATATAATTTACAGGTGTCTCAATACTGCCAGCTGATAAAATAACTCCCACTAAAACTACTCCATGAATTGAATTAGCTCCACTCATTAAAGGAGTATGTAGTGTGGATGGCACTTTACCAATTACCTCGTAGCCTATTAAAATAGCTAAAATAAAAATTGTTATAGAAATAGTTATAATTGTCATTATTTATTCACCTTTGTTTTTACTTAATTGATTAGTAATTATTAAAGCTTTATCAATAGGGTTCTTATAATCGGCTTTAAATTGACCATCTTTTATAAAATGTTTTAAAATAGCCTGTATATTATTACCTAAAAGTGTTGAAGCATTATGAGGTACTTCATTGGTTAAATTAGATGCTCCTACTATATAAGCTCCATTCGGTGTTATAAGAGTTTTACCATCTTGAGAACCATCAATATTACCGCCTTGTTTAGTAGCTGCCATATCAAGTGCTACAGCACCTGGTGGCAAGTTCATAACTCCATTGGCTGTAATTAATAAAGGTGGTTTAGCACCTGGCACTTTAGCGGTGGTAATAACTATGTCATAATTTTGCAAAGCTTTATCTATATATTTTTGTTGTAAGTTTTGTTGATCTTTATCTAATTGTTTGGCATAACCGCCTTGTTGTTCAGAAACTATGGATAAATCTAAAAATTTAGCACCAACCGATTCTATTTCAATTTTAGAATTAGGTCTTATATCAAAAGCTGTAACCTTAGCTCCTAAACGCTTGGCTGTGGCAATAGCTTGTAAACCGGCAATACCAGCTCCTAAAATTAAAACTTTAGCCGGTTTTATAGTGCCAGCAGCAGAACTTATCATAGGCAATATAATTGGTGATAATTCAGCAGCTTTTATAACTGCACAATAACCCGCCAAAGAGGATTGAGAAGTTAAAACATCCATATTTTGTGCAGATGAGATCATACGAGGTAATAATTCTATATCAATACCTATGAGATTTTTTTTATACAAAGTTTCGCCTATTTGACTATTGGTAGATTTTAAATAACCTATTATTATTTGATTTGGTTTTAATTTGGCTAAAGCTTTGATATCTGGTTTAGATAAGAATAATAAAATGTCACTATCAAATAGTTTATTAATTGTGACGATTTTCCCACCAGCTTGTTTATAGTCTTCATCGTTAAAACCGCTAGCTAATCCAACTTGTCTAGTCAAATAAACTTCTATATTATTATTTTTTAAATATTTTACATTAGTAGGAGTTAACATAACCCTTTTGTCAAAATTATTAATTTTAGTTTGGCTACTCCCATTATTCAATGGAACTAATCCGACAGATATCATAATTTAAGTATAGAACAAAATTATGAATATTTTATGAATAAATTAAAGAATAATTTATTCATTTTTATTTAATTTAGTTTTTCTATCAATACCATATATTTTACTATTGACGGTTTGTTTAGACAACTTGCTAATTTCAGTCATAATTCTAGTGGTTAATTGCCGTAATTTATCATAATTTATATCTGTTTGATTTACTCGTTCAACAATTATTGGTTTACCAATTCTAACTATAACCTTAGCTCGTTTAGGTATAGTTTTACCAATTGGTTGAGCTAAATTTGTGCCTTGTATTCCCACTGGAACAATTGGTGAACCTGTTAAATAAGCTAAACGAGCCACACCTGTATGGCCTTTATATAAAATACCATCAGGACTTCTAGTTCCTTCAGGGTATATGCCAAAAAGTTGATTTTTATTTAATACTTGTAAAGCTGTGTTTAAAGCTTGATTAGATTTTTGACCGCCAGTTCTATCAACTGGTATAACACCTATACCTTTCATAAAATATTTTATTATTTTACCCTTTATACCTTTACCAGTAAAATATTCTTTTTTACCAATAAAATGAATTTTTCTATGACTAGCTATAGCTAAAACTATTGAATCGGCGGCAGCTATATGATTAGAGGCTAAAATAACTTTATTATCTTTTTTTATATTAAATCCACCATATATTTCTATAGCAAAAAACCATTTAAAAAAAGGTAAAACAGCTAAGCGAATTATTCTATAAAACATAAATATAAATTAACTTATTTTACCAGATTTTTTAAATATTCTCCCAAGCTAAACCAGCCGCTCCTATAATACCTGAATTATTACCAAATTTAGCATATTTAACATCTGGATCTAGTCTATGTCCCCTACCAAACAAATGGGAACGAAAAGTTGTTCTAATAGAAGTGAGTAATAATTCGCCAGCCCCCACCATGCCGCCGCCAATTATTATAATTTCAGGATCCAAAGCCGAAACCATGGCCGCTAGACCCTCACCAACCCATCTGCCAACATTTTTAATCATTTCAATTGATAATTCATCGCCTAAATGAGCGGCCTCTGTAACTAATTCCCCAGTAATATTATTTATATCACCCTCAGCTAACTTTAACAATAATTCAGCTGACTCAGGCTCAATAGTAACTCTGCTTCTAGCATGTTTCATCATGGCTGTTCCTGAAACATACTGTTCCCAACAACCTCTTAAACCGCAACCACAATATTGTCCATGTGGTACAACTCTAACATGACCTAACTCACCAGCAGCGCCATTATGTCCCCTAAGTAAACGACCATTAGAAACTATAGCACCACCTAAACCTGTCCCCAGTGTCAACATAATCATGTCATCTTTACCTTTAGCTGCTCCAAATTGGTATTCAGCCCATCCAGCACAATTGGCGTCATTTTCCACAACCACTTTAACTTCATTGTTAATTAATTTAGAAATATTATCTGCTAAAGGATATTCCACCCATTCCACGATATTAGGTGAAAAAGCCACTATTTTTCTATTAGGTGTTACAAAACCTGCAGCTGATATACCTATAGCATCTATTGTATAAGATTCTTTACAAGCTTTATACATTTTAGCTACTAACTCATCAATTTTAACAGCGTCACCTAGAGGGGTTAGTTCTTTCATTTC
>JAITSD010000085.1 GCA_031288055.1 Candidatus Opitulatrix roisinitermitis
GCCCTCATGCCGTATTTACCAATCGAAGCTGATAATGCTAACAATTTTTTGAATACTGGTTTAGCTAGACGCACAATTACTAAAATTAGTTTTTCTAGATTATTTCCGCAATGTGATGCTCCTATAGATATATCATATAATAAATTTAACGGCGTAAAGGCCTGTGTTGACGGCACGGAGTTAACTATTGGCGAACCAGCTGGTGTTATAGCTAATCCGCAAAATAGTAAATATTTATTTCATCATATAGGCTATGATAATACTGACGCTTCCCAGTTTGATTTTAGCTATTTTAACGCTTCTAAAACTAAAAATATGTCTTATATTTTTTATTATGCTAATTTACCAGCTGGCTTTACTATGCCTGATGGATTTGGTTTATCAGCACTTGATTTGCAGTATGCTTTTTATAGTATTAAAGGGCGAGGTGATATAATTTTACCAGCTGGGTTTGGGGGTTTAGCGACTAATATGTATAATATGTTTGCTTTTACAGGTGCTGGCACTCAAGCACCTTATTTATTAGATAATATTTATTTTCCAGAAGGGTTTGGAGCAGAGGTTACGGATATAGGATCAATGTTTGAATATGTTTGGATGAACGGTAGCGTAATTTTACCATCAGGTTTTGCAAATAAAGCTATTTATTTGCGTAGTTCATTTGCACTTTCAAAACTAAATAAATTAATTTTACCAAAGGGGTTTGGTGAAAATATTGTTGATTATTGGAATATGTCAGAGATATTTGATAATGCAACTATAAATAATTTACATATTTCGGACGGTTTTGTTAGAAACTGTGATGGGCTTGACTGTTCTGATTTATTCGGTGAGGTCATAGCGAATAATAGTTTTTATTTACCTGATGATTTTGCGGCTAATGCCACAAATATGCGCAATATGTTTAGCGAGGCTATTTTACCAGATGGCTTTTCATTGCCCAAAAACTTTGCTAAAGATGCTGTTATACCTTCCTATGGTATGCCTTTATTTCAGAGAGCTGAATTTTTAGGCACAGTTAATATTAGCGACGGCGTTTTAGCTAATCAAACTAATTTATATAATATTTTTTCAGGAGCCACTTTTGATGCTGGGTTGACAATACCAGATAATTTTGCACCTAATGCCACAAGTTTGCAATATATGTTTGGTAATGCTAGATTTTTGGGACCTTTAACTATTGGCTCAGGTTTTGGTCAAAATGCTACAGATGTGTCAAGTCTATTTAGTAATGCTGAATTTTCGTCGGGAGTAGAATTACCTGCTGGTTTGGGACAAGCCGCCACTAATATGGATTATATGTTTAGTGGTGTTAGATTAAGTGGCGATATTGATTGGTCAGGCACTGATTTAACTGCTTCTGCAGCTACCAAAGCTAATATGTTTAATAACACAACTTGGAACGGTTATTTTATGTTAGCTCAAAATCAGACCTCGGTTGATTGGTTAATTGATGGCACAGGAGCTGATGCTACAAATGTGAAAGTTAAGGGTAGTTAATAATACTAGTCAAGCAAAAAATTAGCTTATAGTTTAAATAATTGTTAGCAGATTAATTGGTTTTATTTGTATTTAGCGGTCTCTTTGTCTATTTGGTGTTACTAAAATAAAGTGTAAACTAATTATATGGCTAATATTAAATCTAAGATAAAGCGGATAGGCACAAATAATAAGGCTAGGCAACGCAATTTAACAGTTCGCACAGAATTAAAAACTAGGGTTCGCCAAACCCGCCAAGCTATTGTTTTAGGTGAGTTAGATCAAGCTCAAACTAATTATAAACAAGCCGCCAAAAAGTTAGATATTGCTGTATCTAAAGGCGTTATTCATAAAAATCAGGCTGCTAAAAGGAAAAGTAAATTAGCTAATCAAATTAATTCATTAAATGCTTCGTCTGATAATAATTCCAAACCTGATAATAACTCTGAGCCAAAAACTAATAAAACTAACAATCCACCAGTTAAAACTCGGTCAAAATCAACCACTAGTTCTAAATTATCAGCTGTTAAATAAAATAAAAAGACTATGGTATCTGATAATACGTCATCAGATAAGTCTTTCACAAGTTCGCAAGCCCTTGATGATATAGCTATTCCGCCATATCGTTATACAGCTCAATTAGCTAATCAAATAGAAGCTAAATGGCAAAAATATTGGCAAATCAATCAGACTTTTAAAACTCGTACTGATAAAACACCATATTTTATTATGGATATGTTCCCTTATCCCTCTGGAGCTGGTTTACATGTCGGACACCCTTTGGGTTATGTGGCTACTGATGTTATAGGTCGGTTTAAAAGAATGACAGGCTATAGTGTTTTACATACTTTAGGTTATGACGCTTTTGGTTTGCCAGCTGAACAATATGCTGTACAAACAGGTCAACATCCTGCTAAAACCACTTTAAAAAATATTCAAATTATGAAACGCCAATTAGCTAAAATGGGTTTAGCTCATGATTTGTCTCGTTCATACGCCACTATTGATGATGATTATGTTAAATGGACACAGTGGATTTTTTTGCAAATTTATAATTCGTATTTTGATCCAGAAGTTCCTAATAACGAGGGCGGTATGGGTAAAGCTAGACCGATTTCAGAATTAATTAAACAATTTGCCAGCGGGCAGAAATCTTTGCCTGCCATAGACGGTATTGATAAATCTGTTAAATGGCATGATTTAGATAAAGTTCAAAAAGATTTAATTTTATCTGAATATAGATTAGCTTATATTAAAAAATCCCCAGTTAATTGGGCACCCGGATTAGGCACAGTTTTAGCTAATGAGGAAATTACGGCTGATGGCAGATCAGAGAGAGGTAATTTTCCAGTTTTCACTAAGGAATTATCGCAATGGTCTATGCGGATAACAGCATATGCCCAAAGACTTTTAGATGGTTTAGCTATAATTGATTGGCCTGAAAAAGTTCGCCAAATGCAAACTAATTGGATAGGCAAATCACGGGGGGCATATATTAATTTTTCTGTCACATCCGCTAATAAGCAAACTTTAACAGTTTTCACAACTCGTCCAGATACTTTATTTGGTGCGACTTTTTGTGTTATAGCTCCAGAACATCCATTAGTTAACTATTCCACAGTTGCTCAAAAATCAGCAGTTAAACAATATGTTAATCAAGTAATTAAAAAGTCAGCTGTGGCTAGGCAACAAGATGCTGGTAAAAAAACAGGTGTTTGGACTGGTTTATATGCCAAAAATCCTTTAAATGCTGAGAAATTACCAATATTTGTGGCTGATTATGTGCTTATGTCTTATGGTACAGGAGCTATTATGGCGGTTCCAGCGGATGATAAAAGAGATGAGGAGTTTGCTAAAGAGTATAATATTCCTATAAAATATGATTATTGTAAACCTACTATTTCTCAGGCTATTGCCAATTTGGTTCGACGCGGGGTTGGGCGGGAAACCACTATTTTTCGCTTACAGGATTGGCTATTTTCCAGGCAAAGATATTGGGGAGAGCCATTTCCCATAGTTTATGATGCCAAAGGTGTGGTTTACACTTTGCCAGAAGCTATGTTGCCAGTAAAATTGCCGGTTATTGACGATTATTCACCGATCACCTATCAACCAGATGATAAAGATTCTTCGCCCCAAGCTCCTTTAGCTAGAGCTAAAAATTGGCTGACCGTGGAATTAGATTTAGGTGATGGTTTGAAAAAATATAGCAGAGAAACTAATACTATGCCTAATTGGGCGGGTAGTTGTTGGTATTATTTGCGATATGCTGATCCTAAACCAAAGTCTAAGATAATAGATCCCAAACTTGATAAGTTTTGGTTGGGGTCTAGACATAATAAAACTGTTGGTAAATCTGGCGGTGTAGATTTATATATAGGCGGCGTGGAACATGCGGTTTTACATCTGTTATATGCACGATTTTGGCATAAAATATTATTTGATTTGGGCTTTGTGTCATCGCCTGAACCTTTTCATAAATTATACAATCAAGGCTATATACAGGCTTATGCTTATACTGACAAAAGAGGCGCTTATGTGGAGGCTAGTCAAGTAGTTGCTAAGGATGGTAAGTTTTATTATAAAGGCGAACAAGTTTGGCAAGAGTATGGCAAAATGGGTAAAAGTTTAAAAAATGTTATAACACCTGATCAATTATATAAATTAGCTGGGGCAGATACTTTTCGGATTTATGAAATGTCTATGGGGCCTTTAGATATTTCTAGAGCTTGGGAAACTAGAGCTGTGATAGGTGCTCAAAGATTTCTGCAAAGACTATGGCGTAATGTTATTAATGAACAGACTGGCAAATTAATCATTGTTGATTCAAAAATGTTGCCAGATACTGTTAAACTTTTACATCAAACTATTGCGGCTGTTAAAACTGAGGTGGAAAATATCCGTTTAAATACGGCGATTGCTAAACTGATTGAATATAATAATCACTTAACGACTTTAAAAAAGGTGCCAAAATCAGCTGTTGAACCGCTGATAATTATGTTATCGCCTTTTGCTCCTCATATTGCGGAGGAGTTATGGTCAAAATTAGGTTATAAGCAAACTATCACTTATGTGGACTTTCCCCAATTTGAGCCTAAGTTTTTGGAAGATGATTTAGTAACATGTGTCGTTCAAATTAATGGCAAAGTTAG
This sequence comes from Candidatus Opitulatrix roisinitermitis, assembly GCA_031288055.1. Lineage (GTDB taxonomy): Bacteria > Actinomycetota > Actinomycetes > Actinomycetales > Bifidobacteriaceae > Opitulatrix. The sequence continues at coordinate 4,632 of JAITSD010000085.1, forward strand.
GGCTAAATTAGAAGTTAATTCTAATATTTCAAAAGGTGATTTAGCCAATTTTATTATGTCATCACCTAAAGTAAAGCAGTTTTTGGAGGGTCAAACCCTTATAAAAACCATTTCAGTGCCGCCTAAAATATTTTCCATAGTAATTAAAAATAAATAAGTTTATATTAATATTGCTAGGTATGTGCTAGACTTAATTTATGGAAATATCCTATGATATTGGTAGTATTGAAACTCATAATACCGATAAAGTTGTAGCTTCAGAAATAAAAGATCTAGTTCAATGGGATAATTTGATTAATAGTTTACAAGGTAACCCTTTACAATTGTCTAATTGGGGAAAGTTGAAAGCTCAAAGTTCATGGAGTGTAAACAATATAGTTATAACTAATACGAATCATGAGACTTTTGCTGCTGCCCAGATTTTAACTCGTAAATTACCAGCTGGTTTAGGACGCATAAGCCATATACCACGTGGTCCAGTTTTTGCGGATTTTGTTTTACAAAACCCATTTTTATTATCTACTATACTTGGCGAAATAATTAATTGGGTGACGGAAAATCTTAAATCTATAGCTATAATTGCTGAACCCGATTATTCTGAAAATAAGTTCAGCTTTACTAAATTTATCTCTGAGGAGTTTCCTGAAGAATATTCTAGAAACTGGTTACCTTCCCAAACACCTATTTTGTTTAATAAAACTCTTATAATTGATTTGACTCAAAGTCAGGATACTATATTTGCAGGTGCTAGTAAAAAAAATCTGCAACATTTACGCGAATCGGACAACATTGGCGTAAAAATTAGTATTGCCCAAAATATAGATGATGTTAAAAAAGTTTTAGGGGTTTATAAGGAAGTAGCCTCAAGAGCTAAGTTTGCCTTACATAGTGACGATTATTTTTACCAGGCTTTTAAATTAGGTATAGGACCTTTATATATTGCCACTTTGAAAGACGAAGTGGTATCATTTTTGTGGTTGGCACAATCTAAGTCCACGGCTTTTGAGTTGTGGGGTGGGGCTAATGCTTTAGGACAAGCCAACTATGCTAATACAGCTGTTAAATGGTTTGCCATAAAAGATATGAAAGCTAAAGCTATTCAAAGGTATGATATGAACGGTTTGTTAAATGATGGTATATCTAATTATAAAAGATCTTTTGCTAAAAAGGAGGATATTTTAGTTCCTAGTCACACAGTTGCACTTTCGCCAAAATATCATTTATATGTTAAGGCTTATAAATCATTAAAATTACTCAAAAAAGTTTTTAATTAATTGAATAAAAAGTCATGACGAAAGCTGTTATTTTTGCTAATGGGCAGTCGCCCTTTGGGCAAGATAGTTCTTTGTCGGTTAATAAGTTAATTAGCTTTTGGCAAACTTTAGCTAAAGATGTGGAACAATCTGATATAGTTATAGCTTGTGATGGAGCTATTAAATATCTAGAGGTAAATAAGTTTTTGACTGTCGATTATATAGTTGGTGATTTAGATAGTCTTGATTTTAGTGATTTAGATAGACAAGCGAATTATTTATCTAAATTAGTCAAGGTATCAGATCAAGATACAAATGATTTAACTAAGGCGGTTAATTTTGCTATAGCCAAAGGCGTTAAACAAGTTGTGATTTATGGAGCCACTGGTAAAAGAGAGGATCATACACTAGCAAATATTGCTCTGTTGTTAGATTATATTTGTCAATTGGATAGCGTGATTATGAAATCTCAATATGGCACTTTTTATCCTGTAAAACAGTCTTTAACTTGTAAAACTGCTCCTAATTGCCAAATTTCTATATTTTCTATTGATAAGGATGTTGAAATAACCAGCTCTAATTTGAAATGGCCGTTAGTTAAAACTAAATTATCATCATGGTGGGAAGCTTCTTTAAATACTACAATAACTAATCAATTTACTATTATAACCAATTCCACCCAGCCAAAGGTTTTGGTCTGGGTGGAATTAGAATAATGGCTTGAATATTTTTTAGTTTCTTGGGGGGGGGTATTATTAAACTGCATACATTATGTAATTTATGGCATTATAATGATAATCATTTTTAGGAGCAATCAGTTTTAGATATACACCTACTCTGGACTTCCACCAAGATGAATTACCTAATTTAACAATTAGTGTTTTGGTTTCATCTGGTCCTATTTCTATAGAACAGGCACTTAATTTTGAATATACTTCATTTCCGTTACAATCAAAATAATTGTCCCAAGAGCCTGAACCAGTTAATTCCACTGGATAAATGGTAAAAGAATGACCACGTTGACCAGCAGGATCACCAGCAGGATAGTTCATAGTAATTTTGACTTTGCGATTAATCTTATCTTCAGGATAGTTGAAAATTCGTGAATTCCAGTGTTCAATATGGTCATCTCGTGAATATAAAGTCCAGGTAGTTTCTTTAAGTGTTTTATCATGAGCATAAGCCGAAGCATTTGTTCCACCTAAAACCAAACAGAATCCTAAAAGACATATTAGTAAATAGTTTATAGTTTTGTTCATTTTAATTATGTTTTTCATTTTATTTTTCCTTTAACTTATCAATTGAATGAATTATTTATTTGTTATTAAGGCGATGCCTTTAATTAACTATTCTCATGGAATATTTTAGGGCGTTTTTAATAGGGGTATCGCCCACCGCTAGGGCTTCAATATAGACACCTGTTCTGGATTTCCACCAACTCGAATCGCCCATTTTAACAACCATACTAAAACTTTCGTGGGGATATAGTTTTACTCTGCAGCCGTGCTCAAGAGTTCCAATTTCATTTCCTTGGCAGTCAAAATAATTTTCGTATGAAAATGTTCCTGTTCTTTCAATTGGTTTTATTAGAAAAGGTGAACCGTGAGATCCGTAATAATCAACACTTATTCTAACTTGACGATTAGATTTTTGTTCATTATAATCAAGTATTTGGGATTCAAAAACAGCCCATGTATCGCCGTGTTCGCACCTAAACATAAGTCGCCAATTATTATTATCAAATAATTCATTGGCATTAGCCACAGGGCTGGCACATGAAACTATTAAAGCTAACGCTAAAACAGTTGATAGAATACCGCTAAATAGCTTACTTAATTTATTACTGTATATATAATTAATTATCTTATTATTCATTTTTATTCCTGTTCTTTCCATTTTTATCTTTTTTATTCTTGTTAACCTAATCTTATTAGGTTTATAAGCTTATAAACAAAGCTCCTGTAAATGCTGCGTGCAGGCAGTTTATAATTATTTTATTTACAAACTTATATCTTTACGATACCAAAGAAAAGTTATTTTGCTTAGATTTATAAGAATAATATTACAAAAATGTTATTTTTATTAAACTGCCTGTAAGGTGCAATTTATGGTTTTACTATAGCAGAAAAACTAATTATTTTAATTTAGCTTTTTTAGTAAAGCTTTCTTCAATTTGCTCTAATGATTTGCCTCTAGTTTCTGGGACAAAATATCTAACGAAAATACAAGCTAAAATACAAAAACCTGAAAATAGCAGAAACCCGAAATATAGATGAGTCGGTGATCCATCAGCATTTTTACCTACTAAAACTGGAAATAAAAACATAATAATAAAATTAGTAAACCAGTTACAACTTGTGGCAATTGATGCTCCAATACCTCTAATATGCAAAGGGAATAGCTCTCCCACAGAGTTCCAGGGAATTGGTCCCCAAGAAATTTCAAAGAAAACAAGATATAGGGCTATTAGTAAAATAATTATATAACCATGGCTTGGATCAGTTATAACTTTTATATCAAATAGGGTACATATTAGTAGCATTGCACCCATACCGATGGCTCCTAGTGTTAACCAGTATTTATTTCCTCGTTTGTTAATTATTACAATTGTTAAAATAGTTCCTAAGAAGTTTATAGCTCCTAGAAATACTTGAATAATTAAAGCGTCTTTATCGGCATTACCAGTCAGTCCGGCATTAAATAGTTGACGAATCACGGTTGGGCCATAATATAGAATTGAATTAATTCCCACTAGTTGATTAAAAATAATTAAGCCGCAAGCCGCAATGAAGGCTGGTTTAGCTATTTTAAATAAGTCAGATATCTTTCCTTTAGCTTCTAATTTGTTAATTTGTTCTATTTCAGTAAGTTCAGCTATAATTTTTTGCTCAGAAAAACCTTTACGCAAGTTGGTTAAAACACTTTTGGCTAAGTCATATTGTCCGTTTTTAATTAGAAAACGCGGCGATTCGGGCAAAAACATTGAGCCGAATAATAATATTATAGCTGGGATAATGGCTGAACCAAGCATTAGTCGCCAATCGAGTCCTGTATAAGTTTGCACCGTTGAACCAGCATGTCCTTTATAAAGCAAAATACTGGAAATATAAGATAGTAAAATGCCAAAAATCAGCATAGATTGAAATAACGAAGCGATAGGCCCTCTTTTTATAGCAGGAGCCAGTTCTGAAAGATAGGTTGGCACCACAGCTGAGGCTATGCCCACACCAAAACCTAAAATTATTCTAGATAAACATAAAAGTATAAAATTTGGTGCTATAGCTGAAGCTAAAGCTCCGCCAATAAATATAATAGATGAGGCTAGCAATAATTTTTTTCGTCCGAATTTATCGGATAGCCAGCCAACAGCTAAGGCCATAATAGCTGAACCAAGCACAACTGAGGCTGTACAAAAACCTTCTTCCCATTGTGACATAGAAAAACTGAATTTATATAAATCGCCTGCTCCTGCCACAATACCTGTATCATAACCAAATAGAAGCCCGCCTAAGGCTCCAATGCCGAATATTAAATTATCTTTTAGTTTACCTCTTTTTAATTCATCCATTTTATAACCCCATTCTTTTATAAATTTTATGCTTGTTTTAGCATTTCTTATTCAGTTTTTAAATATTTATTTTTAGTCTCACTTTTCATTAAGTGATTTATTATTTTTTAAAATATCATATCTTTTAACTAATTTTTCATCAAGCGTGCCGTCAAATTTGGCTAAATAATTTATCACCCAAACAGGTGGATCAGATTTTTTATTTGCTACCCAGGCTGCTTGGCGAGCTGCACCTAGTGCTACATATTCGGCTGCCTCAGGTAAAACTATTTTACAACCCAAAATACTTGGGGCTATTTTAGAAATTGATTGCTGTTTAGTAATCCCACCGATTAATTTAATTTGATTTAAATTAGTCATATGTTGCCTAATTGCATCTACACCGTCTTTTTGCGATAATAAAATACCCTCCACTGTGGCTCTAGCAATGTTTTCTGGCAGTAGATTAGAATTAGTGATTTCTAGTAATGAACCTTTGGCTAAAGGTCTATTAGGTGTTCTTTCGCCGTCAAAATAAGGAATAAGAGTTAGCCCTTGAGAGCCTTCGACGGCACGATTAGCTAAATTGTCAAACTCTTGAAAATTAACATTTAAAAGATTTGTTATAGTGTTTAAAACTTTAGCACAATTAAGTGTACAAACTAAAGGTAAAAAATTGCCCGTTAAATCAGCAAATCCAGCAGTTATGCCTGTGGGGTCAAAAACTTGTTTTTTTGAAATAGTGCAAACTGTGCCAGAAGTGCCAAGTGATAAAGATATTTCGTCCTCTGCTAAATGGAGTCCAAAGGCTCCAGCCGCGTTATCGCCTGCTCCAGCCCCTATTAAAATATTATTTGTTTTAGACCAAGGTGAACCGACTTTGCCAGCGGTTTGATTTTTGTGGATTATTTTAGGCAAAATTATTTTATTAACATCAATTAGTCCCTTTAAAGCTAAATCTAAAATATCTAGACGGTATTGATTTTTGACGCTATCAAAATAGCCAGTGCCTGAAGCATCTGAGCGGTCAGTTATTAGTTTACTAAAATTGGGTTTTAGTCCGTCGGCTTTAGAACCACAACCCTGTAAACGCCAAGTTATATAATCATGAGGTAAACATACAGCCTGTATTTTTTTAATATTTTCTGGTTCAGTATTGGCTAAATAACGCAGTTTTGCCACAGTAAAAGAAGCTACTGGAACCAAACCAACTGTTTTAGCCCAATATTTAGCACCTTTTTGGGTAACTAGTTGCTCGGCAGCTGGGGCAGATAAGGTTTCGTTCCATAAAAGGGCAGGTCTTATAACTGAACCGTCTTTGTCAAGTAGAATAAGGCCATGTTGTTGTCCTGCCACTGATAAGGCTAAAATATCATCTATTCCGTCAGCTTCTTTTATAGCTAATTCTAAGGCATCTATCCAATGTTTAGGGTGTATAATGCTGCCATTAGGATGTTTAGCTTGTCCTTGTCGAACAATTTCTCCTGTGGCAGTATCAACAATTTGTATTTTGCAACTTTGTGTGGACGAATCCACTCCTGCGACTAACTGGGATTTTATTTTAGCGGATTTTAATTTAACCAAGTCAAATATTCCAATTAACTAATTAAATGTTCTAGGGCTATTTGATGTAATTGAACATACCCTCTATCATATTCGCTAGCCTCAGAAGTCTCAGAAAATGATTGGTCTTTGGCTAGAAAATCGGAAATGGATTCATTAGGGGCAAGTGTTGGTATATTAATTTCGTTATATCCAGCTTGGGCAAATAAGTCTTGTGTTCTAGGATCTGCTCTATAAGCCTTGGCTTTTTGAGAAAGCATTTTATAGGTTTTCATATTACCTATAACAGATTCCCAAACACCTTTAGTAGTTTCAGTTCTGGATGGTTTATAATCAAAGTGTCTATATCCTGTATAAGGTTTAATGCCGCCGTTAGGTGAGCCATTATCAAGTAAATCAACTGTGAAAAAGCTTTGTATTAAATTGCCGTGTCCAAAAACTAAATCTTGATCATATCTAGGCCCATTTTGTCCATTTAAATCTATATGAAATAATTTATCGCAATACATGGCTAAGCCTATTCCATGAGTGAAATTTAAAGTGGCCATTTGTTCATGACCCACCTCAGGATTTAAACCGACTATATCTTTGTTATCAAGTGTTCCTATAAGCGCTAAAGCGTGTCCTATGGTGGGCAAAAATATATCACCCCTTGGTTCATTGGGTTTAGGTTCTAAAGCAATTCTCATATTATAACCTTTTTGTTTAATGTAAGCTGCCACAGTATCAATCCCTTCAGCATATCTAGCGTGAGAATCATATAAATCTTTAGAGTTATCATATTCTGTGCCTTCTCGTCCGCCCCACATAACAAAAGTTGTGGCTCCTAATTCAGCCCCTAAATCTATTTGCTTTATAATTTTTTTTAATCCAAAACGACGGACATTTCTAGAAGGGGAAGTAAAAGCTCCGTCTTTAAATAGCGGATCCGAAAATGTGTTAGTTGTGACCATTTCACAAATTATACCAGTTTCCTGCATAGCTTTTTTAAGTTCATTAATTCTTTTTTGGCGGAAAGTTGAATCGGCTTCTATAGGATAAATATCGTTGTCGTGAAAAGTAAAAGCGTCAACCCCTAGTTCAGCTAGTTTATACACTGAGGCAATAGGATTATCTTCTAAATGTCTTGTGGCAGTTCCAAAAGGGTCTGCTCCTCCCCAATTTACGGTCCATAAACCAACTGAAAATTTAATATCTGACATATTTATATCCCTTCATGTTTCAATATACGACAATTTATATGCGATCGATGATTTTTATATGCAATTGTTGTCTTATATATCTCGTCATATCGTTTTAATTTTATTTTAGCATTAAATTATTCCTAGAAAAAATGCTTATTGCCTTAAATATTTCTATTAAAGTTATAACTTTCTAAAAAATGATGATAATTGAGGAATAATATGCAGTTGTGTCAGCTAGTTAATCCGGCTAAAATTATAAGACGCATATAAAAATTAAACTTATATAAATATATAATTATAGAGTAAATTAAAGTTTATAATTTGTATTATTATGCTTTGTCTGCTGTTAGACTAGATATATGATAAATCACAATCCAGTTGTTGTGATAGATTTTGGTGCTCAATACGCTCAATTAATAACTCGCCGTGTGCGTGAAGCTGGTATATATTCAATGCTTTTGCCATACACTAGCCCCTTAGATGAGATTTTGGCTTTGAGACCGCAAGCCATTATTTTAACTGGCGGACCATCAAATGTGACTAAAACTAATGCTCCTAAAATACCAGATGGTTTATTAGATTGTGATTTGCCTATTTTGGCTATTTGTTATGGTTTTCAAGCTATAGCTGATAATTTTGCTGCCAAAATTGGCTTAGCTAAGACTGGTGAATATGGTTTGGTGGAAATGACTTTAAATAAGGATGGTTTGAGTAATCCCTTATTTAATAATCTACCAGTTAAAAGTCAGGTTTGGATGAGTCATGAAGTGGAGGTAAAACAAATTCCATTAGGCTTTGTTAATTTAGCTTCCACACCTCATACACAGTTTGCAGCTTTTGGCAATTTTGTTAAAAATATCTATGGTGTACAATGGCATCCAGAAGTTATTCATACCGAATTTGGACAAAAAATTATGGAAAACTTTTTATACAAAATTGCCAAGATTACGCCAAATTGGACAACTGATTATATTATAGAGGAACAAATATCAGCTATTAAAAAACAGGTCGGTCATAATAAAGTAATTTGTGGGTTTAGCGGCGGAGTAGATTCGGCTGTGGCAGCAGCTTTAGTTAATAAAGCTATTGGCCAAAACTTATCCTGTGTTTTTATAAACCATGGTCTTTTGCGATTAGATGAAGCCGAACAAGTTGTGGCCGATTTTAAGCAATTTACTGGAGCAAATTTAATTGTCATAGATGATTCTAAAGTTTTTTTAAAAAAATTACAAGGCGTCACAGATCCAGAAACTAAACGAAAAATAATTGGTGAACAATTTATTCGTTCCTTTGAAAACTTTGTAGCTAATTTGGCTCAGCCATATAAGTTTCTAGTTCAGGGTACACTTTATCCTGATGTGGTGGAATCAGGCGGCGGATCTGGCACAGACAATATAAAATCCCATCATAATGTGGCAGGCCTACCTGATGATATGCAATTTGCCTTAGTTGAACCTTTAAAAGATTTATTTAAAGATGAAGTTAGATTAATTGGTAAAGCTTTAGGTTTGCCAGATAGAATTGTTAATCGTCAACCATTTCCAGGACCTGGTTTAGCCGTTAGAATAATTGGTGAAGTCACGTCAGATAATCTGAATATTCTGCGAACAGCAGACGCTATCGTTAGACAAGAGTTAAAGTCATTTGCTAAAGATATATGGCAATGTCCAGTGATTTTATTAACTCAATCTAAAACTGTGGGTGTTAAGGGAGACCAAAGACACTATGGTTGGCCTGTTGTTATACGACCAGTTAGTTCCCAAGATGCTATGACAGCTGATTGGTTTGCTTTGCCTGAACAGGTTTTAACTCGAATTTCTAATAGAATAACTAATGAAGTTAATCAAATAAGTCGTGTGGTTTTAGATATTACCCAAAAACCGCCAGGTACTATAGAATGGGAATAATTAAATAATTTATAAAGGTAAAGGATTGTAAAATGCCAGCAGACAAAATTAATGTAGTAGATAAAATGAATATAGTAGATAAGGGCAATATAAATAATTTAGATACCGGTATTACTTTTGGCGATGTTTTATTGCAGCCAGCTTATAGTGAAGTTCTGCCAAATGAAGTTGATACAACCAGTTATTTATCAAATAATATTAAATTAAATATTCCTATAGTTAGTGCGGCTATGGACACTGTGACTGGTTCAAAAATGGCTGCTGCTATGTTACGATCTGGCGGAACAGGTGTTATACATCGTAATCAGTCCATTGATAATCAAGTAAATAGTTTATCTAAAGTTAAAAAGCAAATTGGTTCGGACTCAGGTGTTGTGGGTGCTGCCATTGGTTTTTATGGTAACGCTTTTGATAGGGCCAAAGCTTTGGTGGCAGCGGGGGCTGATTTTATTGTTATTGATACTGCTCATGGTGATACTAAGGCTATGTTTAATATGGTTCAAAAAATCAAAGCTGATAAAAATTTTACCAATATTGATATAATTGCTGGAAATATTGCCACAGGTTCAGCAGCTAAATCTTTAATTGAGGCGGGAGCAGATGCAGTTAAAGTTGGTATAGGCCCTGGTTCTATTTGCACCACCAGAGTTGTATCTGGGGTTGGAGTGCCGCAAATCACAGCTATATCTAATGTTTTTGCCGCGGCTGGTCAATATAATATACCAATTATAGCTGATGGTGGTATAAGGTATATTGGTGACATTGCTAAAGCTATAGCAGCTGGGGCTAGCACAGTTATGCTAGGTTCTCTTTTAGCTGGCACAGATCAAGCTATTGGCGATATTGTGGAGGTAAATGGTAGAAAATATAAAGCCTATCGTGGTATGGGAGCTAAAGAGGTTTTAAATTCCACCAAAGCCTTTTCATCTGATCGATATTTTCACACTGCCAATAAAGTTAATAAGTTATCGTCAAGATTAGTTTCTGAAGGGGTGTCTGGTTTAATAGATTATAAAGGTAGCGTGGTTGATATTTTGGAGCAAATAATTAGCGGTTTAAGGCAATCAATGTTTTATATAGGAGCTGAAAGTGTTCGACAAATATGGCAAAAAGGGCGTTTTATTAAAATTACATCAGCTGGTTTAACTGAGTCACACCCGCATGATATTCACGCTATAAAAGATTAGTTTTTTTTTGATTTTAAACCCTTTAGTATTATAAATTATTTTTATTTTTTATTTTATGGGCTTAAATTATAGGGAAAAGCCTAGTTTTCAACAATTTTAAATTTTCTTTGACATATAACTTTTTTAGGTAGATACTAGGTGTGTAAAGTATTTTTTTAGAAAGGAAATTATGAATATAAATGTATCTTATGAACAGTTACAATTGGCAGCGGCCAATATTAGTCAGGGGCGAGATTCTATATATAATGAACTAGATATTTTAAAAAATAGAATTGAAGAATTAGTTTCTAGTGGTTTTGTGACAGATCAAGCTTCTGGGGTTTTTCATGAAGCTTTTAATAGATTTTCCACTGGTGCTAGATCCACAATTCAAGGTTTGGACGAAGTTATTAGATTTTTGCGGGCAGCTGAGCAAACTTTAAAGGATACCGATGCTCAACTGGCAGCTTCTTTAAAATAAATTGTAGATATTTAATTTAAAGTCGTTATAAATAATTATTTTTTAGCTTAAATAATATTGAGTAAATGATATTAGATAGTCAAATAATTTATAATAAAGCTTTTACACTAAGGCAAATGGCTGATAATTTAGTCAATAATGCAAATATAGCTTATAATTCTTTATCTGGTGTTAAGTGGAAAGGAGATGCTGGTTCGCAATTTTTTAAACAATTAGATATTTATTATTATCAAATTAAATCTGTGACTAATTATATATATAAAACTAGCGATTTAGTTTTACAACACGCGGCCAAAGTCAATTATAATAATGGATTGCAAAGCGGTTCATGAGTTATAAAATAAAATGTGAAGCTTGGACTAACCAAGCTAAGTTAGAAATGTCAGGCGATATATATGATAATGGCGAAATATCTATGTTTATGTCGGCTTATGGTGAGGATTATCCAAACGGTATAGAAAGACAAACCACCAATTCTTATGAGACAGTTATAAACTTTTATCGACAGGCCTATGAAAAAGTCCTTTTTAGTGATGACATAGAACTAACTGAGGAAATAGATGATAATTTAGCTAATTTACAATACCCCAAGGGTATGTTTTTTGCTGTTTATAATTCTGATGAAACTAAAAATCCAGCCATTCGTTGTTTTTTACAAGCCTTAACTGGTAAATGGTTTCAACTAATTGTCAAAAGTGATAGTCAGCATTCATTAATAAAGTCCTCACCGGATGACATGAAATTAATTTTTTATTCAGCTGTCCAATCAGGTAGGTTTGTTGATGCTATATGATACAGAATTAAAAGTATCTTATATTGATTTAGATTTTGCCATTCAAAAAATTAATGCTTTAAAATTTGTTTGTCAAGATAGTGTCAATATAAATAAATCTGTTTTGTCTAATAGCACAATGGCTTTGTCGCAATGGCAAAGCCCTTATTCTTATAATTTAGTATATGACAGTATAGCTAATAATAATTATGAATTAAATAATTTAGTAAATGAATTATCGGTTTTAGTTAATAAAATTAATTTAGCTATTGAAAAATATCAAACCCAAGAAAAAGCCATGTCGCTTATTATGTCAAAAGCTTTAAATGGTCTACCGCTTAATTTTTTAGGTTGTGTTTTAATTTCAGCAGTCGGTACAGCTGAGGCGATTATAAATAATATTGGTGAAATGTTATTTGATAAAGAGGGTTTACAAGCCTGGGATAATTTTACATATGATATGAGCCAAAAAATTATTGATTTAGGCCATAAAGTTCCTTTAAATATTGAGCTTTTATCTCAAAGTTTGAGTTTAATAATTAAGGCTGGTGGTTTTATAGATGAATCGGTTTTGTCACTAGTTTCAAAGCATACTTTGTTACAATTAGAAAATCAAACTGCTAATTACGATAAATCAATACCAGCCGATATAGTACCGCTATATAAAAAACCAGCTAACTTAACAGAATTAGCTTATAAAGTTGGTTCTATGCAATCATATACTTTTGACGGCACAACTAATTTTCAAATTATGGTGAAATCTGGTAATCCACCATCTTTTACAATTATTTTACCTCCCACAACTGGTTGGTATGAAGTAAATGGATGGCCGGAAAATTTTAATATTATGAGCGGTAATTCAAATTTAGTCCAGCTGGCAAAAACAGCTTTAG